>DASQGM010000069.1:0-2519 GCA_035632615.1 bacterium
GAGGCCGCGCGCGAGGCGGACACGGTGGAGCCTTGTCCCGCGGACCCACACCAGGGCCGCGCCGACGAGGAAACACAAGCAAGGCCCCAGGCCGACCGTCGACTCGGTCCCCCACCCGTGCGTTAACATCTCCGCCCAACATCGTAATATGATTGCGAAGGCCGGAGTTCACACAGCAGGGGCGTCTTTCGGACATTTGTTGCAAGTATTTGAACATCTCCCAGTACTACATTACCCTCGCTGCCTCACTCCCACCGCGCGCGATGGACTTCCGGCAGACGTTCGCTGTGGTCTTGACACGCTTGCGCCCGCCGGATCTCAACCGGTCCTGCCGATGTGTGGCCGCAAGGACAGAGATCTCCCAACAAATTGTCGCAGGAAGTGCCATGTGTTGACTGTACTCCCGGCGACGTGCAAGTGCCGTCGACGTGTCCCAAAACGTCGCATGGTTGTACGAGCATGTGCGCGATTCTTTCGGGGCCGTTGTCTTATGTTTTCCAAGACTGCTGAAAATCGACCCCCCCTTTGCGTTTTCATCCCACTTGATATCTTGGGATGGGGGGATGTTCGGTGTGGTGTCGCAGATCATGCCCGGTGTCACGACATTGTCGGGCTCCACGGGGCTGCTGTGCGCCGGTGCAGATAATTCAGGTCGTACCTGTCGGGGCCACGTCTCGGGCTCCGTCGGAGTCGATGTCCGCGCGCCGGTCGACCGAGAGCGCATAGGCAGGACGGCGAAAGCTTGGACGCCAGGTCGTCGTCACTCGCGCCGCACCCGTCGGCGCACCGGCATTTTGCTACCGTCATCCCCAGCGACATGTGGCTCACGGCAATTGGCCATCGGTACCGAACGCGACCTCCAAATATCCGAGGGGGGTGACATGTGACCGTTTCAGCACCGCTTCCGCTCGCGGACCGCGTCCGGCGGGCGCGCCTGGCGGCTGGGTTGACACAGGCGCAGCTGGCCGGGAAGGAAGTGGCGGCTCGCACCATCTCCCGCGTCGAGCGAGGGTATGTGCGTCCGTCTCGCCGGGTGTTGCTCCACATCGCGCAACGTGTAGGACGGCCTCTTCGGTACTTCGTTGGGGACACCGTACCGGACGAATACGAAGTGGACTATGTGCTGGCCCGCGCAGGCCTCCGGCAGCTCGCGGGCGATCAGGAGGGCGCCGAGCGTCTCTTCACGCGGGCCAGCGAGCTGGCGTCAAGCGCCGACGACCCCGCGCGTGTCGCGCTTGCGCGACTGGAGCAGCTGAGCCTTCGCGTCGGCCGATTCCGAACGCCCGAGACGGAGGCCGAGCTCGCAAGCGCGCAGGCTGAGGCCACGAAGTTCGGACACTCTGAGGCCGTCGCGAGGAGCTATTACGCGCTCGCCGCGGCGCTCCAGGACGACGGTCTCATCGAGCGGGCGCGGACGGCGCTCGAAGCCGGGTGGAAGGCGCTGAACGGACGCTGGCCTGAGGTCGGCGTGTTGTTTGTTGCCGCCCTCGCGCGCCTGACCGCCGCGTGGGGCGGGGATGCGCAGGGACTCAGTCGCCTCCTGGGCGGGTTGGGACGCGCATGCGACCCGCGCAGCATCGTGCACGCCTACGAGACCCAAGCGGAGCGCACCTACGCCTCCGGAGAGGTGCGGATCGCACTCGAAGCGGCACGGCATGCGCTCGCGTTCCGACGGTTGATCGCGGCGAAGACCCACGAGGCGACCGCACGCTATCAACTTGCCCAGCTCGCCCGCCGGTCCGGTCGCACCGAGGACGCCGTTGCGGAACTCACGAGAGCGTGCGCGCTCGCCCGGGGCGTCGGCGACTACCTGACCGAGGTCCAGAGCCTGGTGAGTCTTGGCGGGCTGCATTCGCGGGCGGGGCGGATCGGCGAAGCCGCCCAGGCGCTTGAGGAAGCGCGCATGGTGTTTCTTCGCGTTGCCGACCCCTGCGCGCGGCCTGGCGCGCCGGGCCACGCCACGTCGGGTCTGGATACCGGCCGGTCGTTTCTCGACCTCCACCCGGGGTCAAGAGTCGAAGCACCGGCTGCTGCGGGAGACCCGGGGGATCGCTACGAGGCACCGCCCGACGAGACCTCAGACCAGATGGATTAGCTCGCGTCCCGCGACCTGCAGGTGCTGCTTCCGCTGGATCGTGAACTGGCGTGTCCGCGCGTGTCTCCCGCGTCCGCCCGCTTCGTAACAGTCGTGTGAGTTCTTTGGCGCGTGGCGCACCTCGGCAGGGTGGGGCCGCGGACAGGCCGAAGACGCAGGCGCAAATGGGCGACGCGGGTGCCGCATGGGCGGCCGGCGCGAGAGCCCCATCAGGAGGTTACGACCCATGGATGGGACCTCGGATCGTACCGACCGTCCGGCGTCTGCGCTCACGCATATGGGGCAGTACGTCGTGGAAGAGTGGGCGGAGGAGTATCGCGACGGGCACCTCAGCCGGCGCGAGTTCCTCCGGCGGATCGGGGTCTTCTCCGGCGGGGCCGCGCTCGCCGGTGCGGTGCTCGCCGCAGTGGGCATGCGGGCATCG
>DASQGM010000070.1:0-2041 GCA_035632615.1 bacterium
GGTGTGTTGGGGGGCGGTTCGGGCGCGACGCGATCCGGTGCCGGGGCGGACCGCGGCGCCCCGGCCGGGTGTCACGCGGTCAGGTGGGGGAGACTCCCTGCGTTCGTTCCGCCGCCGCGCGGTCGATCTTGGCCGCCATGAAGAAATCGCTCTCGGTCAACCCGTCGATCTTGTGCGTCCACAGGTAGACGCGCACCTCGCCCCAGCGGACGTACAGGTCCGGATGGTGGCCTTCGCGCTCGGCGACCGGCGTGACGGTATTGACGAACTCGACAGCTTGGACGAAGTTCTTGAACCGGTAGGACTTGATGAGCTTCTTGTTCGCCTCGACCTGCCAGCCGTCGAGTTGGGCGAGGAGCGGGGCGATCTGGTCCGGCGTGAGCGGCGGTGTCCCTCCCAAGCACGGGATGCACTTGCGATCGGCGAGCTCATTGGCCATGGCGGATCCCTCCGGGGCATGAACGAGCTTCGCGACTATTATACGGCGCGGGTCTGGCGATCGTGGCGGCGAGCGGTGGGGGACGTTCGCCGCGACGCTACTCGTCCTCCGGGTCGACCCACTCCTCTTCGTCGGGCACGAAGGAGCGCCGGCATCTCGGGCAATCGACCGCCTGCTCCTCGTCCGTCGGGACGAGGAGGAGCACCGGAGAGGAACAGTGGGGGCACACGACCCGGATCATGGTCCTATGGTACCATGACGGGGAGGTGATCCCGATGTCGGATGTGGCCATCAGCTCGCGCGCGTCGGTCGGGCATGTGCGTCTCGGTGTCGCCGACCTGGGTGTGATGCTGGAATTCTATCGCGACGTGCTTGGGCTCCGTCATGCCCTCACCGAAGGCGACGGCACCGTGCATCTCTCGGCCGACGGTCGGTACCCGTTTCTGTTCGGGCTCGCCGCTGTGCCGGGCGCGTCGCGCCCGCCGAGGCGGACGACGGGGCTGTATCACACCGCGGTCCTGGTGCCCAGCCGGGCGTGGCTCGGGCGCCTGCTCCGACGCCTCGTCGCCAAGGGGATCGACCTGGACGGGGCGTCCGATCACTTGGTCAGCGAGGCGTTGTACCTGCGCGACCCTGAAGGGAACGGTGTCGAGCTGTACGCCGACCGGCCGCGCGAGGCGTGGCCCCACGTCGACGGGCAGGTGGTGATGACCACGGAGCCGCTCGACCTGGACGCGCTCATCGCCGAGGGGCGCGACGGGGAGGCGCCGTGGGACAGGTTGCCGCCGGAGACGCGGGTGGGTCACGTGCACCTCAGAGTCTCGGCGCTCGACCGGGCGGAGGCGTTCTACCACGGCGTGCTCGGGTTCGACGTGACGCTGCGGAGATACCCGGGCGCGCTGTTCTTCTCCGCCGGCGGCTATCATCACCATTTGGGGACGAATGTCTGGGGTAGTGCGGGCGCGGCTCCGCCGCCTCCGAACGCCATCGGGCTCCGGTCGTTTGCCGTGCGTCTTCCCGATGCGGCGGAGCTCGCGCGGATCGTCCGGAACGCCGAGCAGGCGCACGTCCGGATCGAGGGAGCGGTCGATCACGGGGTCAGCACCGCGGTGACGCTCCGGGACGAGGACGGGATCGCGATCGACCTCACCGTGGACCGCCCAGGAGCCGGCGACCCCGGCGGGTGGACGCAGGTGCCGGTGGGCGTCGCCGCGGTGGTCGGAACGTAGCGAAGGGTTGCCTCCGCCGTCGGCGCGCGTCGCGCCGCACGGTGAAGGAGCCGGCATCCCACACGCAGAAGAGGCGCGACGACAGCAGCGGGCAGTCGTACTCGAGACGCACTCACGATCGGACTCTCATCGCAGCACGCGGGGGTGGGAACGATGTTGCTGGCCTTCATGCTGGTCGCGCTCGGCATCTTGTACGCCACGGGGCACATGGTTCTGCGCTAACCTGACCACCGCCGACCCCGCATCGTGGACGCAGGGCCGGCGGGCGTCGAGGTCTCGCGGCACGCCTCCCGACCATCGGGACGGCGGACGGTGTTTGCGCCCGAGGGCCGATCACGCCGGGCACGGAGGCATTGTTACCCATGGCTGATCG
>DASQGM010000071.1:0-3718 GCA_035632615.1 bacterium
ATCGCCGCTGCTACCGTGCAAGATGCTCACCTCGCGTACACCCGACACCGCCACTTACGAACGGCTGTGCTGGCTTGACCACGCGTGTATCATTGGTACCGAATCCGCGGGTCGAGCGCGGCGTACGACAGGTCGGCCAGGAGGTTACCGGCGATGAGGAGCGCCGCGCTGATCATCAACCCCGCCATCTGCACCGGGTAGTCGCGGTTGTTGAGCGCCTCGAGAAACAGCCGCCCCATCCCGGGCCACCCGAAGATCGATTCCGTGATCACGGCCCCGCTGAAGAGCGCGTGCAGGTCCAGGCCCATCAGCGTCACCATCGGGATCAGGGAGTTGCGCAGGACATGCCGATCCAGCACGCGCCGGCGCGGCAGCCCCTTCGCGCGGGCCGTGCGCACGTAGTCCTGAGAGAGCACCTCCAGGACGCTGCTGCGCAGATACCGACTCCAGCTCGCGATCGAGCCGAGCCCCAAAACGATCGCGGGCATCACGAGATGGCGCAGCAGGTCGAGCGACGACGTGTCGCCGATCTCATGCATCCCCGCAACGGGCAGGAGCCGCCAGCGCACCGCAAACACAAGCTGCAGCATCAGCCCGAACCAGAACGTCGGCATCGCCCACGCAAAGAACGATCCGAACGACAGCAGGGTGTCGCCCCACGAATACTTGTGCGTGGCGGCGAAGACTCCCAGCGGGAACGCCAGCGCGATCGACAGGCCGAACGCGCTCAGCATCAGTGCCAGCGTCGCCGGCAGGCGTTCGGCGATCATCGTGAGCGCGGGGCGCCCGGTGTAGTATGAGTCGCCCCACTGCCCCCTCGCCAGGGCCCCCACCCAGGCGAGGTAGCGCTCGTACCACGGACGGTCGAGGCCGAGTTGGTGCCGCAGGACGATGATCCGATCCGGCGTGACCTGGGGGTTGTGGAGGTACACCGCGAGGGGACCGCCCGGTGCGACGTTCATGATCGCGTAGCTGACGCAGGACACGAGCAGGAGCAGCACCACAGCCTGCGCGATCCGGTGCACGACGTATGTCACCATGGGCCGAACGCTACCGCCTCGGCACCGGCGGCGGAAGGTACCCCACCCCGGGCCGGCAGCGAACGCGCGCCGCGGCCGGTGGCGCAGCGATCACCGCGTGCTCCACGTCTCCGGAGGCGTGGCGCCGAACGTGGTGGCGGTGTACCCAAGCACGTTTGCCGCGACGGCGTCGTTGTTGACGTACCAGAACAAGAAGACGACCGGCACGTCCCGGTACTCGAGCGCCTGGATCCGGTCGTAGATCGCCCGCCGCCGCGCCGGGTCCAGGGTCCGATCGGCCTGATCGAGCAACCCGTCCATCTCGGGGTTGCGGTACCGTTCCGCGTTTTCCCCCGGGCTGTTGGCGTCGGCGGGGATGTACGCCGATGCCCAGTTGATGCGGTTCTCGGGGAAGACGCCCTGCCCCCACGAGAAGATCAGCGCGGCGTCCCTGCCGTTCCACTGCGGCCCGTTCTGGCCGAACAGCGCGGCGGAACTGACGGCGTGGGTCTCGGTGTAAACGCCGATCGCGCGCCACGCCTGTGCGATCAGCTGCATCGCCTGCACGAAGTAGAGCCGGGACGACACCGTCCAGAGCGGGATCTCCAACCGTGCGCCGTCCTTCACGAAGTAACCGCCCGCCCCGGGGACGAATCCGGCGTCGCGCAGGAGGGCGCGCGCGCGGGCCGGGTCGTAGGACCGCGGCAAGAGACCCCGGTTAGCCCACGGCCCGTTCGGCACCATGTCGCTCACCGCGGGCTCCGCCTGGCCCCGCATGATGTTCTTGATGATCGACGCCTTGGGCGTCCCGACGTCGAGCGCCCGGCGCACCCTCACGTCTCGGAGAAACTGGTACTCATCGAGCTGGACGAGCGCGTACACCGACGAGAGGTACCGTTGAAGCGTCACACCCGGGAACCGGCGCACCTCGTCGAGACGGGCCGGCGGGACGCCTTCGAGGACGCTGAGATCGCCGGCCCGCAACAGGTTCACCTGAGTGTTCTGATCGGGCACGATCCTGACGACGATCCGCCGCAGCTTGGGCTTGGCCCCCCAGTAGTACGGGTTGGCCGTCAGCGTGACGTGGTCGTCGGTGACGAACTCGGACACCGCGAACGGGCCCGTGCCCACGGGCTTCTGATTGAACGATGCGTGATTGATCTGATCCGCGGAGAGGCCGCCGAACACGTGCTGCGGCACGATCGGCGCTCCCACGACCTGCTCCCGAAACGGCGCGTAGGGTGCCTTGAGGTGAAAGGCGACCGTGGTGGGTGTCGGAGTGTCCACGGCCGCGATCCTGTCGAACCCGGTCGCGTAGCTGACATGCACGTCCTTGTTGGCCGCGAGCTGCCAGACGTACTTGACGTCGGCTGAGGTGAGCGGCCGCCCGTCCGACCAGCGAACGCCGGGGCGAAGCGTGTACGTCCAGACCAGACCATCCGCGCTGATCTGTTCGCGGGCCGCGAGCGCCGGCTCCCACGCGCCCTGGTCGTTGACGCGGTACAGGCTGTCGAAGACAAACCGGTAGATCTGCTGGCTGGCGAGCAGACTGTGGAGGTAGGGGTTGAGATTGTCGGGGTTGTCCGAGACGACCAGCACCAGCGTGCCCGACGCCGGGCCCGCCCCCGCGAACCCCGATGGCAGGCACGCCAGCAGCCCGCACGCGACCAGCAGCGCCAGCGCTCTCCGCATCCGGCCCTCCACCCGGCTTGATCGGGCGACGCGACCGTCGACCCTTCCTCATTTTAGAGGGGCACCGCCGGCGCCGCAACCGCGCCGCTCTTCGAACTTGCACTCGGACGCGGCGTCTCGTACGCTACAAGATGGTTCGAGTGCGGGCGCCGCCGCGATCAAGATCCCAGGAGGCGTTTGTGAGCAGCCTGAGCGAGGTTGACGCCAGTCCGGATCCATTCGTCCAGTTTCGGCTATGGCTGGACGCCGAGGTGCGCGAGGGATTGCGGCTCCCCACCACGATGATCGTCGCGACCGCCACGCGGGACGGCAGACCGTCGGTGCGGACCGTCCTCCTCAACGGAGCCGACGAGCGCGGCTTCGTCTTCTATACCAACTACGAGAGCCGCAAGGCGGCAGAGCTTGCGGAGAACCCCGCTGCGGCCGCTCTGTTCTACTGGGCGCGAAGCGGACGTCAGGTCCGGGCCGAGGGTGCCGTGATCAGAACCTCTCCCGAGGAATCGGACGCCTACTTTGGCGGACGCCACCGCGACAGCCAGATCGGTGCATGGGCGTCACGCCAGAGCGAACCGATCGCCAGCCGCAAGATCCTCGAGGAACGCGTCCGGGCGCTGGCCGAGGAATACCGCGACCGCGAGGTCCCGCGGCCGGCGTACTGGGGCGGGTACCGCTTGGTTCCCGGGGTCTTCGAGTTCTGGCAGAGTCGGCCCAACCGGCTGCACGACCGCCTCCGCTACACGCTCGACGGCGGCCGATGGCGCGTCGAGCGCTTGTCGCCGTAGACGCGGTCGGGTGCGCCGCACCGATCACGGTGGCCCGGTGGCCACCCAGGTTCAGTCAGATGCCGTACACTCTTGTCAATGCTCCCCCGGACGGGTAGGATAGGAAAGCCAGGAGGCCGGAGGGGTGGCCGAGCGGTCCAAGGCAACGGTTTGCTAAACCGTGACCCTTTAACCGGGGTCCGTGGGTTCGAATCCCACCCCCTCCGCCAGTTCTAGCCCTTGCGT
>DASQGM010000072.1:0-12325 GCA_035632615.1 bacterium
TTGTTGCTGAGCGGCTCGTACCGGATCGAGCACCTGGACATCCAGGGCCAGGAGGTCTTGACGCACAAGGCCCCGGTCGGCGCCTACCGCGCCCCGGGCGCGCCGCAGGCGACGTTCGCGATCGAGTCGGTGGTGGACGACGGACGTGCGGAACCGGCGGCTCACGACCGCGGCCGCGTCGCGGAACCCACGCTCCACGTCGCCCCGCGAGAATCGGACGCGGCTTGCGACGTTGCTCGGTGCCGCGTGCGTCTCCTCGTCCTCGGTCTTGAGGGCGGCGTGCAGCAGCGCCTCTGAACTCTTGCCGGCCAGACCGGGCTGCACGAGCGGCGCGTCGGCCGACGCCGCCGCGACCGGATCCACCAGCGCCGCAAGCGGCTCGTACTCCACCGACGCGGCCAACCGCTCCAATCCGTCCTGCGCGGCCGCTTCCGTCTCGGCAACGACGACCGCGACCGGCTCGCCCGCGTATCGCGCCTCGCCGCGCGCAAGCAGGCACCGCGCCCGCGACGATGGTGCCGGATCGCCGGCGGGGAGATCGTCCGCGGTGAACACGGCGACCACGCCGGGCACGGCCCGGGCGCCGTCCTTGGGGATCCGCCGGATTCGGGCGTGAGCGTGCGGGCTGAGCAGGACGCGCCCGTGCAGCACCCCCCGCAGGTCTACGTCGGCGGCGAACCGCGCGCGGCCCGTGATCTTTTCCTCCCCATCCACCCGACGGATCGACCGCCCGATAATAGAGACTGTCATACTACGCACCTCATCTCCAACGGCATCATGAACAGCGGGGTGCTAGGGGTGTTCCAGACCTGTCGAGACCCCTCCTGCTCGCCAAGGAAACGCTACCGGGCAGCACGAACTGGAGTGTACCTGGCGCCGAGGCGGACGCCCGCGGAGTGGACGCGCGCCGGTCATACGACAATCGGGAGCCGTGCCGCAGGTGCGCGTGCGCAACGCCACCCACCGCCTCGTCCGAGGCGTCATCATTATCGTCCTGCTATCGCTCGCCGTCCTGCCGTTCCAGTACGCCGGACCGGGCGCGCTGCGCACTCCGGGCGCGATGGGGCCAACGCCCGTGCCCGTACCGCGGGGAGATGTGCGATTCCTCGTCGTCGGGCTGACACAGGACAAGCAGCGCACCGACACGATCGAGGTCGTGCAGTGGGACGACACCCACCACCGCGTCCGCATCCTTGGCGTGCCCCGCGACATCGACATCTCGATCCCGGGCATCGGCACCACGAAGATCGTCCATGCGTACGCGACCGGGGGAATCGGTCGTGCGCGCGCCGCCGTCGTACGGCTCCTCAACGTTCCGATCGCCCACTACTTCGTGTTCAGCCTGCCGGCGATGCGCCACGTCGTGGACCTGATCGGCGGCGTCCCGATCACGGTGGAGAAACGCATGGTGTACGCGGACCACGAACAAGGGCTGTTCATCAACCTGCAGCCGGGCTTCCAGGTTCTCGACGGCGCGCACGCCGAACAATACCTGCGCTTCCGGCACGACGCCGAGGGCGACATCGGGCGCATCCGGCGCCAGCAGCACTTCATTCAAGCCGCCCTCATACAGGTCCACAAGCCGTCCATGATCATCCGCCTCCCCGCGATCATCGAGGCCGCACACGCCGACGTGGAGACCGACCTGACGTCCTCCGAGATCCTGGGATGGATGCGGCGCGTGCAGCCCCTCACCCCGGACGAGGTCACGAGCGAATCGATCGAGGGACGACCGGTCGTCCTGTACGACGATCTGGCGCGGATGCGGTTGGATTTCTGGGCCCCGGATGGCGCCGACCTGCGCGGCAAGGTTCGCTGGCTGGTGACGGGCGTGCTCCCGCAGCACAAGCCGTGAGGGGTCAGGGGCCCAACGCCCCGCTGTTCCGGCGCCCGTCGTTCTGGGTCATCGTGATGCTTGTGATCGTGATCCCGACGGTGGCGTTCTTCTCCACCCAAGTGCTGCTCCGAGTGCTCCGCCCGCCGGCGCACTCGTCGGCGCCATCGCTGCCAACGAGCGATGGACCGAGCACGGGGAACCAGGCGGCACCGCCGCGAACGTCCATCGCATGAGAGCTGCGCTGTTGCACGGAGCCAGGGACCTGCGCATCGGGACCGTGCCCGATCCGGCCCCGACGGAGGATGCGTTGTTGTTGCGCGTCCGCGAAGTCGGCATCTGCGGGAGCGACCTGCACTTCTACCGCCAGGACGGGGGCACGCCTATCGATCCGGCGTCGCCGCTCGTGCTCGGCCACGAGTTCTCTGCGGAGATCGTCGACGATCGCGGCGCGGCCCTGGGGCTGCCGCCGGGGCGGCTGGTAGCCGTCGAGCCCGCGCGGCCGTGCGGGCGATGCGAGTGGTGCCTCCGCGGGGATCCGAACCTCTGCCCCGACCAAGCCTTCGCGGGTACCCCGGGGACCCACGGCGGGCTCGCCGAGTACCACACGGCGCCCCGGGAAGCGATCATCCCGGTACCGCCGGAGTTCGACGCCGCGACCGCCGCGCTCCTCGAGCCGCTCGGCGTGGCCGTCCACACGCTCGACCTGGCCCACCTCCGGCCGATGGACTCGGTCGCCGTGGTCGGGGCCGGCCCGATCGGCCTCATGGTCGCGCAGGTGGCGAGGGCGTCCGGCGCCGGCAAGGTGTTCGTCGTCGAGCCGCTGCGGTACCGCCTCGACGCGGCCCGCCGTCTCGAGGTGGATGGCGTCGCCGAGGAACCGGGGGCCGTACTCGGGTGGACCCACGGGCGCGGGGTCGACGTCGTGCTCGAAGCCACCAACGCGCCGTCGGGTGCCGAGGCCGCGGCGGAGATCGCGCGCGTCGGCGGACGTGTCGTGCTGGTGGGGATCCCCGAAGGCGACACCGTCACGTTCAAAGCGTCGCTGGCCCGACGCAAGGGCTTGACGGTGAAGTTTCAGCGGCGGATGGGCAGGGTCTACCCCCGCGCCATCGAACTCGTGCGCACCGCGCGGGTACGGCTGTCGCCGCTGATCACGCACCGGTTTCCCCTGGATCGGGTGGCGGACGCGTTCGCCCTCCAGGATGCCTACCGGGACGGCGTGATCAAGACGATGATCGTTGTGAGTTGATGCGATCTAGTGACTTGTAGGCGACGACGCCCACGCGCGCCACTGCGCGTCTAGATCCGCAACCCCGATCCAGCCCGCGAGTTTTCGCAACTCCTCCGGGCGCGGGGTCGCGGCGCCTAACTCCCACGCCTGGACGCGGCCCGGCGGCAGGCCGAGCGCGCCCTCGACTTCCCGCGCGTCCCGCCGGTTCGCGATCCGCCACCTCCACAACGGGTTCGCCGTGAGCCGTTGCTGCGCCGTCGCGTCGAACTCCATTCGCCGCCCCCCGCGTCCAGCAGACTGGTTCGCTACGTTGAGGATAGGAGCGAAGCGCGCGCCTGTCCAGTCCGCCTTCGGGAACTCTCTGTGCTCGCGGCGCGCTACTACGCGACACGCGGACACGGCGACCGCACGCATGGGCGCGCGGAACGGGCGGGGTCGACGGACGTTCCGCAGGGAGGACACCGCCATGACGAGACGGCTCGTGATGCTGAGCGTGCTGCTGGCCACGGTCATCGGCATGATCGCCGCGCCCGGGACGGCGCGCGCGGATGACAACGGCGGCCCGACGGTGGCGCCCGGGCCGCCTCCCCCTCCGCAGTACGAAGTGACTCCGGTCGTGCCGGGGCCGGCGTACGTGTGGGTCGCTGGACACTGGCAGTGGGTCGGTCGGTGGGCATGGATTCCCGGGCGATGGGAGACCCTCCCCTCTCCCGGCGCGCGCTGGGTTTCCGGCTACTGGGCCCGCGCGGGCTACGGGTGGGTCTGGGTCAACGGACACTGGGCTGGGGGCGGCCCGGCGTACGCCATCGTCACCGTCCCGCCCCCTGCGGCGCGGGTGGAGATCTACGGCGCGCCGCCGTTCGCCGGCGCCTTTTGGATTGGAGGCTTCTGGCGCTGGACCGGCGGGAACTGGCTCTGGGTGCCCGGATACTGGACCCGGGTGCCGTGGCCGCACGCAGTCTGGGTGGCTGGCCACTGGGCACGGCAGGGAGGCGGTTGGATCTGGCTCGCCGGATACTGGCGGTAAGCTGCTCCTCCCGGAGGCGTAGGTTCGCGAGCGTCTACGCGACCGCTTGGGATAGAGCGAACGCCAAGGTCGGATACAACGATGACCGGGGCGGCATACGGTGCCGCATGCCGTTTAGTGCGTGGTCATGGCCCATATCAGCAACCCACCCAACAGTATCACGATGAAGAACAGTGGCAACACCTTCACCCCCCGAGCACACCCGGAGTGCATCACTGCTGTCGCAGCACCGGGGTGTGCCGATTGCCCACAGCCCGACTGCCAGGTTCTCACAGTGGACGGACGTAGACATTCCGCGTTTCGCAGAAGCGGTCCTTTGCCTGCCAAGGCCGGGGAGACGAGCCGTGACATGACTGGTACCCGGCGCCACGCCAACGGTGCGGCGCGCCTACGATCCCAGGATGCACTCGCGCTTGGTCAGCAGGTTATCGCGATACAGATCGTCGCCGTCTGTCTTGATGTATTCCGTGCCGCTCCGCTCCGCGACCACCACCCGTACCGTCGCCGCCGACGACTGGACCGTGCAGTAGAACCGGTCACCGCCTCGGATCGCCTCGATAACCTGCGGAACCGACCATTGTCTTGTCGCCCAAGCGTCGTTGGGGTCTTCACTCGTGCCGATCCACTCTACTTGTCTATGCGGCTCTCGGTTGGTTGGGTGCTTCGTAATGCAGACGACGTAATACGCGGCCACTTTGTCCTCCCTGGCCAGGAAACCAATGCATCGGTGTTTATTCCCAGTATACCAAGTATAGGACCATCGGGGTAATAGGATTCATTGTCTAGCAACACTCGGTCGGCTCCGTGGGTTGGTTCAGAGAAACATCGAGGCCGGGGCTAACGAAGCCCGACCGGTGTCGGCCACGGGAACACGGTCACCACATCGCATGCCGCGCACGACTTGGATCTGATCGACAGCTCGCAAGAAAACCGGGTTTCGCGTCGGAGTCCTACCGGTGGGGACCTCCACCCCCACCGCCACCATGGCCGCCGCTGCCGCTTCCCGTTCCGCTGCCGCCGCTCCCGCTGGTGCCTCCAGCGCTACCCGCCGCGCCGCCGTGACCACCATTGCCGCCGGAGCCACTGGCGCCGCCCCCGTCTGCATTGCCACTTCCGCCCGCTCCGCCGGGTCCGTTGGTTGGGTCAACGGCCGCCGCGGGAGAACCTGCGCCGGACGACTCGTCGGGGGCAACCGGTCCGGCCGCTTGTGCCACAACCCGAGCCCGGGCCTCGGCAACCCCGAGATGGGCGTCTGTCCACTTCGCGACCGCGGACACCCACGCGTCGTGGTCGCCGTAGAGTCGTTCGAGGCTTCCGAACAGGCGCGTCAGTGTCGCGTATCCGTTGCTGTTCTTGAACGGTCCGGCGAATTTTGCGCCCAGCGTGAATCCCGCAAGCGGCGCCCCCAGAAGCTCACCGTCGATAGAACAGCTTCCCGTGGCGCAGGAAAGTTTGCCACTCAGGAACTTCACCTTGGGCCTGGTCCCCTTTGGGTCAACGACCAGCTGCGCGGTGGCCGTGTTGAACGTACCCACCACAAGCACACCACCAATATTGCCGACGACCTTGTCCGTGTCTGTGCTCGCTTGGGTCAGGTTCAGCAGCAATCCCGGCGCCCGGCTTCCGTTTGTCGCGGCACCGCTCGGGATCGCCGGGGTCGCCACGAACATGGCGACGCAGAGGAGGCCCCAGGCGTGCCAGGCCTTCGCCGGTCGCCCTGTCATTGTTGCTTCCCCAAACGGATCCCCCCGGTCGCGCGTCGCCAGAACGCACCAACGCACACGGCGATTCCCAACAGCCCCGACGACTCTCGCTGAGGGGCTGCTCCGATGGGGCGCCGCTCCCCTTCACCCACTTGAAGGGTCTCCCTCCCGTCAGTTGAAGGAAGGCGCGCCGTGCACGCCGGGGCCCGCCGGAACAATTGCCGCGGCGTCGTTGGTGGCGCTCGTGAACGGGGAAGACAGACGGAAGCGAGGGGCCGGCCGGCGTGGAGCTCAGTCGCCTCGAGGCATGACCGCGACGTCCCAGTGTCCCGCGCGTATCCACACGTGCTTCGTCACACGCACCCGGGGGTGATTCTTCTCCGCGAGCCGCTGCGCCAGTTTCGGCGCGATGACGTTGTTGAATAGGGACCGGACGGACGCCGCGGCGTGGCGGAGCGGATCCGCATCCCCGAGCGCCGCCGGCGCGGTGTCTCCGAAGAGAATGTCGTAGAACTGCTCTTCGGTGACGAACACGGCACCAACCCGATCCGCGCGCTGCGACAATCGCTCCACCAGCGCGTCGGCGAGCATCTCCAGCATCGCGGGGGATTGCGCCCGCTCCGCCCACCCGTGGATCCCGCGCACGGCGGCGGCCATCTCGCCGACGAAGTCGCCCACGGTCACCGGTTCGAGCTGGAGAAACGTTCTGCGCGCCACGGCCTTCTCGCGAAGCGCATCGAGCGCCACGGCAACGTCGGGATAGACAGTGACCGCGTGCCGCAGGCTCGTTAAGTCCAAGATGCGCTGGACGAACAACGACGGTTGGGCGAGGATCAGCCTGCGCCCGAGGCGGGTCGCCCGGTTGTGAAGCTGACCGAGGGTGGCAATGGCCGTGCTGTCGATGTACTGCAGTCCGCTGAGGTCAATGATGATGTCCTTATCGGCAATCATCTCTTCGAGCGTCTCCGCAAGCAGGGACACGTTGCTCAGGTCGAGTTCCCCACCGAGACTGACGAGCACGATGTCCCGCGCCCATTCGTCTGCCTGGATGTGCAGCATCCGGTCGTCAGCCACAGCCGGCCCCTGGAAACGGCCGGCGGCTTGGAGACCCACTCGGGCTCGGCCCGAGCACCGCGCTGCTGGCCACCACGCCACCCCCCCGGCCACCGACTCGCCCAAGTACCTGATACGCGCGCGCGCCCCCGAACCCTGCTCGGACCCGGACCGTGCCCGCGCGGGAGTCCCGTCGGCACGAGAAGAGTTCCCGCTCCGCGTTCGCCGAGGCCGTCCCGGCGCTCACGCGCGTCCCGCGCATGCGGCTCGTCGCCGTGACCGGAGTCCCCGCGGACCTCTACGTCCAGACCCTGATCCTGGGTGTGCTCCTCGGCGTGCTCGGCGGCCTGCTTCCGGCGTATCGCGCGACGCAAATCTCCCCCGCGGCGGCCCTGCGGTACGAATGAGCGCGCGGAGGGGCGATCGCGGCCTAGCCCTCTGAGTCGCCGACCGCACGCAGTTCGCGCTCAGCCGCCAGCCAGTCGTCGACGTCCTGTCCGTGCGAGGCGCCCCGCCGCTCATAGATCCTGTATGCGCGGACTCGGATCTCTTCCTCCGTCGGGCGCGGCTCCACGGCCTGCCTCCGTGTCGTTCTCGCGCGTCGATTCGTCTGGCTCTTCGGTACCTTCGCCACCGATGATCCCCCCTGTGCCGATCGCGTCGATCGAGCCACCACCACTAAAGCTACAGGACGATTCCGCGCGTGGGACGCGTTCTGGTGCCCCCCCTGCGTTAACAATCGAAAAAGACACGGCGACGCCGAACCGCGACGCCCGGCCGGGACGACCCCGGGCGCGGTGACGGCGGACCGGACGCATGATCCGCCGTCGGTCTCAGGGCAGGAGCGCCAGGTTCTGGGCCGTCCAGGCGAGCTGTGCGTCGGCTGGCGGAGTGTCGCCGCGAAGCACCCGCCGGTACGCACCGTCCGCGTGCAGCTCCGTCGCGCGGACGGTGTCGTTCAGTTGCAGATCCAGCAGGCGGCTCTTCAGGGCGCTTGTCAGCCCGGTGTTCAGGACCGGCACCAGGATCTCCACGCGCCGGTCCAGATTGCGCTCCATCAGGTCGGCGCTTCCGACGAGCGTCTCCTCGCGCCCACCGTTCCGGAAGTAGTACACGCGGCTGTGCTCCAGAAAGCGCCCGACGATGCTGATCACGCGGATCGTCTCGCTCAGACCCGGCACGCCAGGCCGGAGACAACACATGCCCCTGACGATGAGGTCCACGCGCACCCCGGCGCGTGACGCCTCGTAGAGCGCGTCGATCACCTCAAGATCGACGAGCGCGTTCGTCTTGAAGATCAGGTGCCCGCCGCCCTGCAGGCGGTGGCACTGAATCTCGCGCCCGATCCGCTCCAGGATCGCCTGCCGGAGAGAGACCGGTGCCACCAGCATGTGCTCATACCGGTCCTGCCGGCTGCGGCCGGTCAGAACGTTGAACAGCGCCGTGGCGTCGGCACCGATGGCGGGATGGCACGTGAACAGGCTCAGATCCGCATAGGGGTTGGCGCTGTAGTTGCCGGTCCCGACATGCACGTACCGACGCAGCCCTTCCGGCTCGCGCCGGACCACGAGCGACAGTTTCGCATGCGTCTTCAGGCCGATCACCCCGAAGCTGACGTGCGCTCCCGCCCGCTCCAGCGTCTGCGCCCAATCGATGTTGCTCTCCTCGTCGCCGCGCGCCTGGAGTTCCAGGACGACCGCCACCTGCTTGCCTCGATCGACCGCCTCCAACAGCGACTGCACCAGGGGCGATGCCCGTCCGACCCGATAGAGCGTCTGCTTGATCGTGAGCACGTCCGGGTCCGCGGCGGCCTGGGCGATGAAATCCAGCACGGGCGTAAACGACTCAAAGGGGTGGTGCAGCAGGATGTCGCCCTGGCGGACGGACGCGAAGAAGTTCTTGGTGCCGGTTGTCACGACCGGCACTCTCGGCAGCAAGACGGGGTCCTTGAGTTCCGGCCGGTCCAAGCCCGTCAGTTGCGCGAGGTCCTTCAGGCCGAGCGGAGGACCGACGACGTGCATGTCCTCGGGGTAGACGTCCAGCCGCGCCACCAACTCGTTCGCCACCGCGTCCGGAATCTCACGTTCAAGCTGCACGCAGACGGCCTCGCCGAACCGGCGCCGGCGAATGCCGGCCTGCACCATCTCGCGAACGTTCGCCGACTCCCGTTCCGTGAACTCAATCTCGGCGTCACGGACCAGGCGGAACAGGAAGACGTCGCGCACGTCCACGCCATGAAAGAAGACATCGAGGTTGTTGGCGATGATGTCCTCCAACCAGACGAACACGGCTTCGCGCTTGCCCGACCCCGCGGTCGCGACCCGGGCGAGGCGCGGCAGGACCGCCGGCACCTTGAGGCGCGCAAACGACACGTCGCTTTGCGCGTCCCACAACACGACCCCGAGGTTGAGGCTAAAGTTCGAGATGAAGGGAAACGGATGCGCTGGGTCCACCGCGAGCGGCGTGCAGACCGGAAACACTTCTTTCAAGAACCACTCCCGCAGCTCGACCTGATGCGAAGACGTCAGGCGGCGGTAGGCGCACAGATGGATGCCGGCTTCGGCCAAATCGGGGAGCAGCTCCTGACGGAAGATGCGCCGCTGTTCCAGCATGAATCGTTGCAGAGCATCCCGGACGCGACGCAATTGCTCGGTCTGGGTGTTCCCGTCCGGCGTCAGCGTCGTGTCTCCCATCTCGACGCGACCCACGAGGATCGAAAAGTGGATCGAGAGGAACTCGTCCAGGTTGGAATCCGAGATGGCGAGGAACTTCAGCCGCTCCAGCAGCGGGTGGGTCCCCGGTCGTGCCTGGTCGAGGACGCGCTCGTGAAACTGGAGCATCGAGAGCTCCCTGGAGAAATATCGGCGGGCCGCGGCGGGCGCTGGCGGCTTCTCACGCACCTCGATGTCCACGGGGATCCTCCATGTCGCGTGGGTGCGATGGCGGCGCACCCGACGGGACCGCGGCGTCCAGGCTCAATCCGCGCGCCCGGCGCGCAAGCGCTCCTTCTCGTAAGCCGTAGGGGCTCACCCGCCAGCGTGCCACGCGCCACCGGATCACGATCGCTTCCACGATGAGCGCGCCGGCACGGACGAGCGGTGCGCGCTCGGGCTTCACCGCGAGGGGCCATCCGGCGGAAGGCTCGCGGAGCAGCAACCGGACCGTTTCCAGCAGCAGGCTCGTCGGCAGAGCGACGGCGTCCAACTCCGCGCGGGCCTGGCGCCGCAACCGCCGCGCGGCACCCCCCGTCGCCACGATCTCCAGGAAGTCCGGGTAGCCCGGGAAGGCGGTGGCGTCGCACAAGTCCCGCAGCGTCCCGGCCGTTCGGACCACCTGCGACGCTTGTGGCGGGTCCCCGCCGAGATCACGCGCGGCCAGTACCCCCGACCCGACTGGAATCGACACCACGCTGCGTACGCCGGACGCGTCGACCGCGGCGAGGTCGCAACTCCCCCCGCCAATGTCGACGCACAGAAACGGCGGCGACGGCAACGGCCCGAGAGCCGCGCCGGTCACGCACAGGACCGCTTCCTGCTCCGGAGAAAGCACGTGAACCACCACCCCGGCGTCGTGCTCGATCGCCCGCAGGAGGGCATCGCGGTCGGGCGCCGCGCGGACCGCATGGGTGCCGACCACAATGACCTCGCTGGCACGGCGCTCGCGCGCTTCGGCCGCAAACGCGCGCACCACTGAGGCCACCGCTTGAATCCGTTCGCTCCCCAAAGGAGCCCCGTCCGCAACGGCGATCCCGAGTCCGGCGCGCACGTGTCGGTCGTGAATCGGCTGGATGCGGCCTGCGAGACAGTTCGCGACGAGCAGATGGATCGTATTGCTGCCGATGTCGATGACGGCGGCCCGGTCATCCTCGTTGCTTGCGGTGGCGGCGGAGCGCTCAGTCATCGACGGAAACAGGTGGCGGGAGGCAACCATGCCATGGGAGTACACTGCGGCGACTCCCCTTCAACTCCTCCCGGTCGGAGCGTCTTTGGCCGAATCTTCATCCAACCTTCGCGTCTCTTTAACAGTTTGACGGGAGTCCCCGGGCACGGGCAGTGCGACAGACCCTGGGGTGGACACCCCACAGTTGCACACGTTCTCATCCAGAACCCGCCTTCTGTTCGTTTGGCTGAGCCCTCCTTTCGCGCAGGGACCTTCGTCGCTCCCGGGACCGGAGATTCCTGGAATGGGCCAAGGACACGGTACAGCGGGCGGTTCGAACGGTGTGCTGGACCGCCCCCACTCGTACCTCGCCCCTCCGTCCCGAAGCGATTCTTAGGGCGCGATTGAGCGCAGAAGATGGGGGACGCGGAAGCACGTCCCCCATCAGGGCGCGCGGCGCGGGCCGCTACTCCTGTCTGCCCGCCGATGCGCAGCGCATCCTCACCGTACTGTCCCCGACCCCGATCCCCGCCTGTAAAACATCGGGGAACACGAGCACGCCTTTGGCGTCCCGGAGGAATGCGTCGGCCCCGCTTACTTACTGCGTGAAGCGGTCGAGTGCCGCATTGACGCTCGCGTCGATCTCCTGCTGAGTCCTCGCGTACGACGGGCTTTGGAGCAACACTATGCTCAGGAGAGTGGCGCAGATCGATCCACCGATCGCCCACCCAACTGTCCGCATGCGCATGACACGTGCCTCCTTTCCAAGCGGCCACGTAGGCCGAGTCTGCCAGGGCAAGGCCGACAACAGGCATCGAAGCCAGACCCATAAGGGACCCTCAACTGCGATCTTTCCCAAGCAACACCGGGTCACAACGTCGGAGGCCTTCCGACCACAGTGGCGCACGGTCGTATGATCCACATACCTAGCACGGAGTCTCGATAACAGAAAAACAAAAGAAAACGGCCCGCACCGCCGGATATACCTGCACGGATGCGAGACCGTCTGAAGAGGAGGTTATCTCCCCGCCAGTGATCATTATTCCCCGCATCCCTGGGTTGAAACTCATGCGCTCCGCGCCAACGGCGCAGCATCAGCGGGAGGCCTCGTACCAGCGGCGCGTGCGTGGCCCGCCGCGGGCTATCGTCTTATGCGTTCATCTCCAACGATGCCCACGTCACCCTATCACCCGCGATCACTCGAGCGCCAACCCTGTCGGTGCCGGAAGAAACCCGTGTTGCCGATCCGGAATACTTGCTCTTCCTGATAGACCGCACACTGCTCCGCTTGGGTTGCGGGGATGCTCAGATGGACCGCCGATTCGGTGATCCGCGCGACCATCGCCGCCGGCGCCATCCGGGGTGACGACCACAGATGGTGTCGGAATCCGACACCGTCAAAGATGTCTCGGTCTGGATCGCCAAGTGCATGTGTGACATGGCCAACGTGCGTGCCGTCGGATGCGACGACAGGCATCCCGGTTGCGATCATGCGCCAGGAGACACTGTCAGCGTCGTCGTTGCGGCGCGGGGGCTGATCGCGATTATCCGGCATGTCTACCGCCTCGCCCGCGGCGTGTCAACTTCTGCCAGGA
>DASQGM010000073.1:0-9442 GCA_035632615.1 bacterium
CCGCTGACGGTCAAGTTCAACCTGACCGGTCCCGACGCTGCGTTTGCGGCCAAGTTGGCGGCCGTCTCGGGCGCGTTGATGGTCAGCCCGGCGGCGGTCGCCGCGCACACGTCCGGCACCGACATGGGACAGGGCTGGTTCGCGGCCAACGCGGCCGGCACCGGACCGTACATGCTGGAGGGCTACGATAAGGGTGCCGGGCAGGTCGTGCTGTCGGCGTTCCCGGGGTACTGGGGCGGGTGGCAGGGCCCGCACGTGAAGCGGATCATCTTCAAGATCACCCCGGAGGCGTCGACCCAGCGGCTCATGCTCGAGCAGGGGGACGCGGACATCCTCACGATCGTGGCACCCGACCTCATCGATGCGCTCTCGAAGGAGAACGGGATCAAGGTCCCATCGTTCTCGACACAGCGGATCTTTTACATCGCGATGCACTGCCAGCGCGCCCCGCTCAACGACGTGAAGATCCGGCAGGCGATCTCCTATGCGTTCGACTACAACGGCGCCCGGGACCTGATCTTTAACGGCAAACTCGATCCGCTGTACGGCCCGCTGCCCAATACCGATCCGGCGCATCTCCTTGCCAAGGACAAGCCGTACCAGCTGGACATGGCGAAGGCCAAGCAGCTCCTCAGCGAGTCAAGCCATCCGACCGGTGGCTTCACGCTGAGCCTGCTCGTGTTCCAGGGCGACCCGACGTATCAGAAGGTCGCGCAGATCATCCAGGCTCAGCTCAAACAGCTCAACATCACCGTCACGATCCAGGAGATGCAGTCGTCCGTCCTGCTGGACAAGGCCGGCAAGCCGGAGACCGCGCCGGACCTGCTGCCGATTCGCAACTACCCCGACTACGCGGATCCCTCGGCGATGCTCGACGCCACCTTCGGCAAGGACGCCTGGGGCACCGCGGGTTGGAACTTCAGCTTCTACGCGAACGACAAGGTCGAGGCGCTGATGAAGCAGGCGAACCAGATCACCGACCAGTCGAAGCGGACACAACTGTTCAAGGACGCCCAGAAGATCGTCGTGAACGAGGCCGCCGCGATCTTCATCGGGACCCTGATCAACCGCGTCCCGGTGCGGTCGAACGTGCAGGGCTACAGCTACAACCCGTATCTGGGCAACACGTTCGACCCGTACGCGATCTCGAAGAGTTAGCCGGCGCCGCAGCGGGTGGCTGCCTACATCCTGAGAAGGCTCGCCCTGCTCCCGCCACTGCTGGTCGGGGTGAGCCTTCTGCTTTTCGTGCTGACCCATCTCGTGCCCGCGGACCCGGCGAAGCTCATCGCCGGCGAGCACGCCGGGCCGGATCAGGTCGCGGCGGTCCGGCACGCGTTTGGCCTGGACCGGCCGCTGCCGGAGCAGTACGTGGTGTACCTTCAGAAGCTCGCGCGCGGCGACCTCGGCGTCGCGATGCAGACCAACAGCTCGGTGCTGAGCGACCTGACGCAGTACGTGCCTGCGACGATCGAACTGGCGGCGGCCGCGATGCTGCTCACGATCGTGCTCGGCATCCCGATCGGCGTGCTCTCCGCCGTCCGGTCCGGCAGCGTGATCGACCTGCTCGCGCAGGTCCTGAGCGTGAGCGGGCTCTCGTTCCCGATCTTCTTCTTCGGCATCCTGCTGCAGCTCATCTTCGTCCGCTGGCTGAACTGGTTCCCGCTGGCGGGACGGCTCGCCATCACGGCGACCGCCCCGCCGCACGTCACGGGGCTGTACGTGGTGGACAGCGTGCTCGCCGGCAACCTCGGAGATCTGCGGAGCGCCGTGCTCCACCTCGCCCTGCCGAGCCTGACCCTCGCGCTCACGGCGCTCGCGCCGACGATCCGCATGACACGATCGACGATGCTGGAGGTCCTGTCGCAGGACTACGTCCGAACCGCCTGGGCGAAGGGCCTGGTGTCGAAGCGCGTGTTCCTCCACCACGGACTGCGGAACGCGCTCATCCCGGTGATCACCGTCCTGGGACTCTACACCAGCAGCCTGCTCGGCGGCGTGTTTCTGGTCGAGTTGATCTTCAACTGGCCGGGCGTCGGGCTGTACAGCGTCAACGCGATCACGACGCTCGACTACTCGGCGATCATGGGGACGTCGCTGCTCCTGACCGTGATGTTCGTCCTGATCAACCTCGGCGTGGACATCCTGTATGCTGTCGTCGACCCGCGCATCCGCTACTAGCATCGGGACCGCCGCCGGGACGAGCTATCTGCGCCGCTCGTTCCGGCTGCTCACGCGCATCCCGGGGGCATGGATCGGCGCGGCGACCGTGGCGTTGCTGGTCCTGGTCGCGCTGTTCGGACCGGCCGTGGCGCCGTACGATCCGTTCCACATCTCCGCCGCCGACAAGCTCCAGGGCCCGTCGCCCACCCACTGGTTCGGCACCGACGACCTGGGACGGGACCTCCTCAGCCGGGTGCTCACCGGCGCCCGCATCTCCCTCGCCGTCGCCGTCGTCGTCCTCGTGCTGGCGATGGTGCTCGGCGTCGGTCTCGGGTTGATCGCGGGCTACTGGGGCGGATGGGTGGATGAAGCGCTGATGCGCACCACCGACGTGTTTCTGGCGTTTCCGCGCCTCGTCCTGGCGGTCGCGATCGCGGCGACGCTGGGGGCCGGATTATCCAACACCGTGCTCGCGATCGCCCTGTCGTGGTGGCCGTGGTACACCCGCCTGGTCCGGGGCCAGCTGCTGTCGATGCGCGAACAGGAATATGTCCAGGCCGCCGTCTCCCTCGGCGCGGGACGCCCGCGCATCTTGCTCCGGCACCTCCTCCCCAACGTCGGCACGACGGTCGTGATCCAGGCCTCGATCGACATCGGCTTCGCGATCCTGGCGACGGCGAGCCTGAGCTTCATCGGCCTCGGCGCGCAGCCGCCCACGCCGGAGTGGGGCGCGATCATCGCGCAGGCGCGCAGCTACATGGTGGACGCCTGGTGGTATCCGACGTTTCCGGGGATGGCGATCTTCTTCGCCGTGCTCGGCTTCAACCTGCTCGGGAACGCAGTCCGGGACGCGTTCGACCCGCGGCTCCGCTCCGTCGCGTAGGCGGGATCGGCGCCGCGCCTCCCCGCACCCCGGGGGTGTCCCGAGAGACACGCAACGGATGCGTCTCGCCGTTCGCGTCGTTTAGCGTAGAAACCGCATTCGCGCCCCTCGGGGGTGCCTGTGCGCGCGCGGGGCGCCCAGGACAATCGGAGAGGTGGGATGGACCTATGAAACACCGAACGGGCGCGCCGCGCCCTACGGCGAGGCCGGCACGACACGTTCGATCGTCCCGACGCGACGCATGGCGTCGGCGTGGCCTCGTGACCGCAGTCGCGATGGCCGGACTCGTTCTCGCCGGGTGCAGCGCCCGGGCTCGGACGCCAGACGCCCGGGCCGTCGCCCCGCCGCCTCCGGCCGTCGTCGTCACCGAGGCGATTCAGCGGACCGTGCCGATCTACGAAGAGAACGTCGCGCAGACGGTCGCGGTCCAAACCGTCGACCTGAAGGCGCAGATCGGCGGCACCCTCGAGCAGGTCCTGTTTAAGCAGGGCGCCGAGGTGAAACAGGGACAGCTGCTGTTCGTCATCGACCAGCGTCCGTACACGGCGGCCCTCCAATCCGCGCAGGCGCAGTTGGCGACCGCGCAGGCCAACCTCAAGCAGGCGCTCGAACAGGTGCAGCTCGCACAGGCCAGGGCGCAGCTGGCTGCGCTCCAGGCGACCCTCGTGAACGCCCAAAAACAGGTGGAGCGCGACCGCTATCTCGTGGCGCAGCAGGCGGTGGCCCAGCAGCAACTGGACAACGATACGGCGGCGGAGCAGGCCGCGGCGGCCAACGTGGCGGCCCAGCAGGCGGTGATCAAGAACACGGCCCTGTCGACGCAGATCGGGATCGAGCAGGCGCGCGCCGGCGTGCAGCAGGCCGAGGCGGCGGTGACGCAGGCCCAGCTGAACCTCCACTACACGACGGTGCAGGCGCCGATCGACGGCGTCGTCGGGCTGCTCAGCGTCGATCAGGGCAACCTCGTCGGCGCGAACGCTCAGCTCGCCACGATGTCGTCGGTCGATCCGATGGTGGTGCAGTTCCATTTGAGCGAAGTCACGTTCCTCGGGCTCCTCAAGCGCGCGTCCGCGGAGGCGGCCCGCACGGGCGCGAGCGCGCTGAACGTGCCGTCGTTCCAGTTGGTGCTGGCGGACGGCAGCGCCTATCCGCACCCCGGCACGTTCCGTACCCTGGACCGCGCGGTCGACCCCCAAACCGGGACGATCATCGTGCAGGCGCTGTTCCCGAACCCTGAGCGCCTCCTGCGGCCGGGCATGTTCGCTCGCGTGCGCGCCAAGATCGAGGATCGTCCGAACGCCGTGCTCGTGCCGCAGGTGGCGGTGCAGGAAGTGCAGAGCGTCAAGACGGTGTTCGTGGTCGGGTCGGACAACACGGTCTCGGTGCGGTCGCTCACGGACGGGGGGCCGTACGGGCAGTTTATCGTCGTCCTCGGCGGGGTGCGCGCCGGGGAGCAAGTGATCGTGGAGGGTGTGCAAAAGGTTCGCCCGGGGATCCGCGTTTCGCCGACGACCCGGCCCGCACCGCCCCTCCCCGGGACGAGCGGCCGCGCGGTGTCGACGGGGAGCCGGCCGTGCTGAGTCGGTTCTTCATTCACCGCCCGATCTTCGCGATGTCGATCTCGGTGCTGATCGTCATCGTTGGCGCCCTGTCCTACACCACGCTCCCGCGCGAGCAGTACCCGAACATCGCGCCCCCGACCGTGACCGTCAGCACCACCTACATCGGCGCGAGCTCCGAGGTGGTCGCCCAGAACGTCGCCGTACCGATCGAGGAGGCCGTCAACGGAACCCCCGGCGTGCTCTATATGCAATCGCAGAGCACGTCGAACGGACAATACACGCTAACGGTGACCTTCGCGCTCGGGACCGATCCCGACCTCGACGCCGTGGCGGTTCAGAACCGCGTCAGTCAAGCCTCCGCCAACCTGCCAGCCGCCGTGAACAACTTCGGCCTCACGGTACGCAAGGCGTCGCCGAACTTCTTGATGGGCGTCTCGGTGTACTCGCCGGACGACAGCTACGACCCTACGTTTCTCTCGAACTACGCGCTGCTCCACTTGGTGGACCCGTTCCTCCGCGTTCCCGGCATCGGCGACTACTTCATCTTCCCGCAGCGGAGCTACGCGCTCCGCGCCTGGCTGCGTCCCGACCGGCTGGCTGCGCTCGGGTTGACATCGGGCGACGTGTCGAACGCGATCACATCGCAAAACGTCATCGCCCCGACCGGGACGCTCGGACTGCGGCCGAGCGTCCCGGGCACGCAGATCCAGTACACGGTGACCGCGAACGGACAAGTGACGGATCCGCGCCAGCTCGACAACATCGCCGTGCACACGCTGCCTGACGGCACCGTCGTGCGCCTGCGAGACGTCGCGCGGACCGAAGTGGGCGCGCAGGACTACGGCACGAGCGGCTGGCGAAACGGTCATCCCTCCGCCATCATCATTCTTCTGCAGAGCCCGGGGTCGAAGGGACTGGCGGCGTCCCAGGGGGTGCGCGCCGCGCTCGCGGGCCTGTCCAAGCAGTTCCCGCCGCAACTCACCGCGGACATCGCGTTCGACACCACGCTGTTCATCACCGCGGCGCTGAACGACGTCACCCGAACCCTCGGGCTGGCGGTGCTCCTCGTTCTCGTCGTCGTCACGGTCTTCCTCGGCAGGGCCCGCGCGACCCTCATTCCGATGCTCGCCATCCCCGTGTCCCTCATCGGCGCGTTTGCGGTCTTCAACGCCCTGGGCTTCACCGTCAACATCTTGACGATGTTCGCCCTGACGCTCGCGATCGGGCTTGTCGTGGACGACGCGATCGTCGTCGTCGAAGCGGTGGAACGCCACATCGATGGAGGACTCGCACCGCTCGCGGCGGCGGAGGCGGCGATGCGCCAGGTCCAGGGTCCCATCATCGCCATCGTGCTGGTCCTGGACGCCGTCTTCCTCCCGACCGCGTTCATCGGCGGCCTCAGCGGACAGCTGTACCGGCAGTTCGCGCTCACCCTGGTCTCGAGCGTGACCCTCTCTGGGCTGGTGGCGCTCACGCTGACGCCGGCGCTGTGCGGGCTGCTGCTGCGGCCCCGCGCGGCCGCGCGCGGACCGCTCGCCTGGTTCTTCACGGGGTTCAACGCCCTCTTCGCCTGGGGTACGGACCTCTATATCCGGTTGCTCCGCTGGGCGATCCGCGTACGCTGGGTCATGCTCGCCGCCCTCGTGCTCGTCGCGGTGATCGCCTTCGAAATCCTGCGCATCCTCCCGTCAACGTTCGTGCCGATCGAGGACCAGGGGTTTTTCGTCGTCGCGTTCCGCCTGCCCGACGGGGCGACGCAGGATCGTACCGAGGGCGTCGAGCGCAAGGCCGAGCAGTTCCTGCGGACCCTTCCCGGCGTCGACAAGATCTTTACGATCGGGGGCTACGACATTCTCGGCGGCGGGGTTATCAACTCCAACGCCTTTGCCGCGTTCGTCACCCTCCGGCCGTGGGAGGAGCGTCGATCTCATGATGAACAGCTGTTTCCGCTCCTCGTGCGCGCCAACGCCGCATTCTACCAGTACCCGGAGGCGATCGGGTTCGCGTTCCCGCTCCCGCCGCTGCCCGGAGAAGGCAACGTCAACGGGTTCCAGTTCATCGCGGAAGACAGCAACGGCACCGGCGACGTCAACGCGCTCGCGCGCGTGGCGCAGGGCGTCATCGCCGCCGCCAGCACCCACCCGGAGGTCACCGCGCTTTCGACCGGTTTTCGTACGACGACGCCGCGCTACAACGTCGTCGTGAACCGGGACAAAGCGGCGACCCTCGCGGTTCCGCTGGACAGCGTGTACCAGAGCCTGTCGGCGTTCCTCGGGGGCCTGCAGATCAACAACGTGACGCTCTTCGGGCGGGTCTACAAGGTCATGATCCAGGCCGAGCCGGCGTTCCGGATGACCGCCGGGAATATCGGGGAGCTGTACGTCCGGGGAGCGAACGGCAGTATGGTGCCGCTGAACACGCTCGTGACGGTCACACCGGGCACCGGGCCGGCGACAGTCACTCGGTACAACGGCTACTACGCCGCCGAGATCGATGGGCAGGCCCCGTTCGGCGCCAGCTCCGCGCGTGCGATCGGCGTGATGGAGCAGGTGGCGCGCACCGCGCTTCCCGCCGGGTACGGATACGAGTGGACCGGGTTGGCCTATCAGGAGAAACAAGCCGGGGGCACGCAGGCGCTGATCTTCATGCTCGCGCTCGTGCTCGTGTTTCTACTCCTCGCGGCGCTCTACGAGAGCTGGACCATTCCGTTCAGCATCTTGCTCAGCGTGCCCATCGCGGCGTTTGGCTCGCTCGCGGCCATCATGGTGCGCGGGATCGTGTTCCGGGATGTCCTGAGCGATGTCTACGTGCAAATCGGACTGGTCATGCTCATCGGTCTCACGGCGAAGAACGCGATTTTGATCGTCGAGTTCGCCAAGGAACAGCACGAGCGCGAGGGATTGCCGATCATCGACGCCGCCATCGCGGGGGCACGTCTGCGGCTTCGCCCGATCCTGATGACGTCGCTTGCGTTCGTCTTCGCCGCGCTGCCGATGGTGTTTGCTACGGGCGCGGGCGCCAACTCGCGCCACTCGCTCGGCACCGGCGTCGTCGGCGGCATGACCGCGGCGACGTTGATGGGTATCTTCTTTATCCCCGTGTTGTACGTGCTCGTGACCAGCGACTATCGGAATCGCCGACGCGGGGGTGCGCCGCCCACGCCCCCTGACACACCGAGTGCGCCGGGGCCCGCGGGCCCGCCGGCCGGTGGAACCTCCGACCACGAGACGCCGGCCGACCCCGGGCGCGACACGGGCCGAGGCTGACCGCGGATCGACGACCCGCGGCAAACCGACCGCCGCGACACTCACAGGTTGGCTGAGCGCATTTCTTGAGCGGCCCCTCCTGCGGCCAGGGGGGGCCGCGCCTTTTGGCCTGTCCCAGAATCAGGTAGCGAACGGATACCCGGCCGCACGGGCCGTCGATAATCTTGAAGATGACGGTACGCGGGTACTTGGCATCACGTCGAGCGAGGCGTTGACTGTCGTGGCGGCACGCGCCGAAGCGCCACAGGCGATGAGAAACCGAGAGTGGTGGGCATGGTCCCGGGAGGGGGAGGCGCGATGAATCCGATCACGAGACGGGTGTTCCTCGGGCAGGCCGGGCTGACGGCCGGCGCCCTGGCGGCCGCGCCGTTGGTGAGGCTGACGCCTGGCGAAGCCGCGGCCGCGGATACCGCGACCAAGACCTCCCTCAGCGTCGCGCACTGGGGTCCGTTTGTCGGCCACGTCGTCGGGGGGCGGCTGGTCCGCACGCTGCCGTTTGGCAAGGACCCGACCCCGAACTCGATGGTCACGGTCCTCCCCGACCTCTTGTACGGACCGAACCGTGTCAAATACCCGATGGTGCGGCAGGGGTTCTACCGAAACCGGTCGCGCAGCGACACAACGATGCGTGGAGCGGAGCCGCTCGTGCGCGTGTCCTGGGACGAGGCGCTCGATCTCGTCGCCGGCGAGATCAAACGCGTGAAGACCCAGTACGGAAACCGCGCGATCTATTCGGCGGCGTCCGGGTGGCAGAACCCGGGAAGCTTCCATAGTGCCGGCGCGGCGTTGCAGCGGATGTTCAACCTGTACGGCGGGAACGTGTACCGCGTCAACTCGTACAGCGCGCCCGTGCTGCCGGTGATCACGCCGTACATCGTCGGCGACCCGGCGCCCAGGCAGTCGGCCTGGCCGGTGATCCTCAAGAACAGCACGCTGGTGGTGTTGCTCGGGTACGATCCGCAGGTCAACGTCAAGATCCAAGCCGGCGCGAGCTTCCTCCACCTCGACATGGGCTGGCTCGCGCAGCTCCGCGACTCGAAGATCCCGGTCGTGTCGATCAACCCGATCGAAGGGTATACCGATCAGTATCTCCGGACAGCGCGGCTGGCAATCCGCCCGAACACCGATACGGCGCTGGTCCTGGCGCTTGCACACGTGCTGTACACGGAGAACCTGCACGACAAGGCGTTTCTCGACAAGTACACCGTGGGGTTCGACAAGTTCGCGGAGTATCTCAGCGGGAAGGCCGACGGGCAGCCGAAGTCGCCGGAGTGGGCCGCGCCGATCACCGACATTCCGGCGGCGACGATCCGCGACCTGGCGCATCGCATGGCCAAGTCCCGCACCGTGATGATGGGCGGGTACTCCCTGCAACGCGCGTCTCACGGGGAGCAGCCGATCTGGATGATGATCACGCTCGCCGCGATGCTCGGGCAGATCGGGCTGCCCGGCGGCGGGGTGCAGATCGACTTTCCGGGAGGTCTGGGCGTGCCGGTGGGAAGCGCGCCGAGGATGCCCGGGCTGTCCGCGGGGGCGAACCCGGTCAAGGACTTCGTGCCCCTGAACCTCTG
>DASQGM010000074.1:0-8864 GCA_035632615.1 bacterium
CGGTTGCGGTGTGTGCGTGGAGGGGGAGCCGCGCGACCCGATACGTCTCGCCTTGGTGCAGATAGATCGCGCCCTCGTGAAGTTGCTCAAACGCGCGGGACGCATCCACCGTCCCCAGCACCCGCCGCGTCCCCGCGCGCACGATGCGGTATGTATCGCCGGACGCCGCGCGGATGTCCACGGACCGGGCATGATACGTCCGCGTGGGCGCGTGCCACCGTTCTCCCCGGCGCGCGAGCGCGCCCAGCGCCTCGAGCGCGCCGGCGACCTCCCGCATCCTGGGACCGAACAGCGGCTCGTCCCCCGGCCACAGCGCGATCTCGGACGCGGCGCAGCGCAAGTGCGCGGCCAGGACGTAGGGGTTGTCGGGGTTCACCGCGGCGTGCTCGACCGGCCGCCCGAAGAAATAGGCGGGTTGCCGCATCAGGTACTGGTCGAGGGCATCCTCGAGCGCGATCAGCACGGCGAGGGACTCGTCCGCACCGCGGCCGGCGCGGCCGGCGCGCTGCCACACGCTTGCCATCGTCCCCGGGTACCCGACGAGGATCGCCGCGTCGAGCCCGCCCACGTCGATGCCGAGCTCGAGCGCGCTGGTGCTGACGACCCCGGCGAGTTCGCCGCGGAACAACCGCTGCTCGATCTCCCGGCGCTCTTCGGCCAGATAGCCCGCCCGGTAAGGGCGAATGCGGGCGGCCAGCGCGGGATCGTCGCGCAGCGCCTCGACCGCGTACCGGTAGATGAGCTCCGTGATCTTCCGCGCCTTCGTGAACACGATCGTCCTGATGTTCCGTCGGACCAACGCCGCGAACAGCCAGCTCGCCTCCAGGTAGGGGCTGCGCCGCGCCATCCGGGCGCGGTCCACGAGCGGCGGGTTCCACAGCACGAACCGCTTGGGGCCGCGCGGCGCGCCGTCGGAGGCGACGACGCGCAGGGGCACGCCGGTAAGGCGTCCGCCGAACTCCCGGGGGTTCGCGATGGTGGCGGACGTGCAGATGAACTGCGGATCGGCGCCGCGCAGCCGGGCGAGACGTCGGAGCCGCCGGAGGATGAGCGCGACGTGGCTCCCGAACACGCCCCGGTACACGTGCATGTCGTCGAGCACCACGTAACGGAGCGAGCGCAGAAAAGACGTCCATCGGAAGTGCTGCGGCAGGATGCCGACGTGCAGCATGTCGGGGTTGGTGAGCAGGATCTGGGCTTCGGCGCGAAGGCGCCGCCTCGCATCCTGCGGCGTGTCTCCATCATAGGTCCCGATACGCACGGGGAGGTTCAGCTCCGCGAGCGCGTCCACCTGATCCTGCGCGAGCGCCTTCGTCGGATAGATGAAAAGCGCGCGCGCGCCCGGATCGACGGTCAGCGTTTCGAGCACGGGCAGCGCGTAGCAGAGGGTCTTGCCACTCGCCGTCGCGGTCGTCACGATAACGGACGCGCCGCCCCGCACGGCTTCCAACGCCTCCGCCTGATGAGCGTACAGCCGGGTCACGCCCCGGCGCTCAAGCGCCGCCTCGAGCGCGGCCGGGAGCGGCCGCTCAATCGCCCCGAACCGGGCCGGCGTGGCGGAGAACGCCTCGCGGTGGACGATTTGGCCCCGGTACTGGGGTTCGTGTTCGAGCGCCGCGAGCACGCGCGCGATGTCCATGGAATCGTGTTCGCTGCGGCCCGCGCCCGTGCCTGTGTCGCCTCGACCGCGACGCGGAGGTGATGGGACGCCGCCTACCTGAGAGGCGTCTCTCCAGATGCGCGCAGCACGCCGCGCAGGCCCCAAGCAAACGGCAGGGTGAGCAGGACGACACCTGCCACGACTGTCAGCGTGGCCGGCACCCCGGCGGCGTCGCTCACCACCCCATACAGGGCAGGCGCAATCGCGCCGGCCCCGATCGTACCGGTGTAGAACCATCCGAACGCGCGGGTCCGTTTCGCCGGCGGAACCAACGCCGGCACGTTGCCGTAGAGCACCGACGACGTCCCGTTGAGGGCCACGCCGACCGCGGGCAACAGCACGAGACCGGTGCCCAAGGTCGACGGCAACAACGCGAGGATGCCCGCCGCGGTGAGCCCCTCGGTCGCGAACACCGTCGCCAGGATGCCGAACCGCGCCCCAAGCAGGCCGCACAGCAGCTTGCCGGCGGCGCCACCCGCGAAGATCAGGCTCAGCGCGAGACCGATCGTCGGCCCCGTTGCCCCCTTCGCCACGAGGAGGAATGGAAGGAACGTGAGAAAACCCATGCGGGTCGCGCTGTCGATCAGGCCGATGGCGAACAACAACGGGAACCCGCGGTATCGGCCGGTTTGCTGGATGTCCTCCGCGTGCACTGGCTCGCCATGGGCACCCGTGTCGTTGCCGGCGGGGTCCGGCGAAGGCTCGGCGGTCGTCCCGGAGTCGTCGGGCCATGCGCGCAGAAGCAACGGCAGCACGATGAAGGCCGCGGCCACGCCGGCCGCCCCCAACAGCGCCGCCACCGAACGCCACGGGAGCAGCGTCACGGTCCACGCAACCGCCGCAGGCATCGCCATCTTGCCGAGATCGCCGGAAAAGTTGTATGTGCTGAGCGCAACCCGCCGCGAGGTGGCATCGCGGTGGGCGTGCGCGACCAGATCTGCACCGACAGGATGCTGGGTGCTCGAGCCGGCTCCGCTGACCACGAGCGCAGCAGCGAGGAGCGCAAATCCGGTGCTCGCGCCCGCCGCGACGTATCCGAGCCCGGCCACGCCGGTCCCGAGGGCGAGCAGCACATAGCGCGCCCCTCGGGTCCCGATGCGCTCCGCGAGCAGGCCGACGGGAACCTGGAACACCGCCATGGCGCCAGTGTACAGCGCGCGCAACAGACCCACCTCGGCGTACCCGAGGCCGAACTCGGTGCGCCACAGGGTCAACAGCACGTACAGTGCGTCGGTGTACCCGTCGTGTAACGCGTGCACCCCGCAGCAGATCGCGAGGACGCGGCGGGCCCGCGCCGATGCGGGGGTGGTCGGTTGAGCGCGGGCATTTCGCGTGACCAACATGGACGCTCCGCAAGCTCGCAGTTCGAGTCCGCGCGACGCAATCGACTCCCCGCGGCACGACCGCGGATTGCCGCCGAACGCTATCACCTCTTTTCATCCCGCCGCCCTCGGGGTCCTGTGAGAACCTCCGCGCCGGTGAGAGGATTGCGAGTGTCCCGGACGAATTCCGTAGCCTATTGAGTGGAGGAGGATCGAGAATGGCGCTGCTCGAGGTCGGGGGGCTACGGCGCAGCTTCTACGGCGTCGCGGCGCTACGCGGCGTCGATCTCGCGGTCGCGCCCCATACCATCACGGGGTTGATCGGGCCGAACGGTGCGGGCAAGACCACCCTGTTCAACTGCGTCTCGGGGCTGCTGCCGCCAGACGCCGGCAGCGTTCGCTTCGACGGCGAGGACATCACGCGCCGGCGGCCCGACCAGATCGCACGGCGGGGTCTCGTCCGCACGTTTCAGATCGCGCGCGGCTGCCCTCGCCTCACCGTCATGGAAAATCTGCTGCTCTACGGACCGCACCAACCGGGCGAAGCGCTCGCGCGGGCGCTGTTGGGCCTCGCAAGCGCGCGACGGCGGGAGGCCGCGCTCGTCCGCCGGGCCATCGCGACCGCAGACCGCCTCACCCTCGGGCACGCGCTCGATCGCCCCGCGGCGGAACTCTCGGGTGGCCAGAAGAAGCTCCTCGAACTCGGGCGTGCGCTGATGGCCGAGCCGAAGATGGTCCTGCTGGACGAGCCGATCGCAGGCGTGAACCGGACGCTCGCCCATGAGCTCGCCGGACATCTGCAGCGCCTCCGCGACGAGGGGGTAACGTTTCTCGTGATCGAACACCACATGGACACCATCGCGCGCTTGTGTGATCCCGTCGTGGTCATGGCGGAGGGGCGGCGCCTTGCCGAGGGCCGCTTCGCCGAGATCGCGGAGAACCCAGAGGTGCAGGAGGCCTACATGGGCCGGCGGGCATGGGTCTCCTGAGCGTGCAGGGCGTCGTCGCTGGCTATCACGCGGCGGACGAGGTCTTGCGGGGCGTCGGGCTCGAGGTGGGATCCGGGGAACTGACATGCGTGATTGGCCCAAACGGCGCGGGCAAGTCCACGTTGTTGCGGGTGATCGCCGGGTTGTTGCGACCGCGCGCCGGGACGATAACGCTCGACGGCCGGCCGCTACAGGGACGACCGGCGCGGGAGATCAGCGCCCTGGGCGTCGCGTTCGTCCCGCAAGAACAGAACGTGTTTGCGACAATGAGCGTCGTCGAGAACCTCGAGATCGGCGGATACGTTGATCCCCGAGGAGTCCACAGGCGGATCGACGGGATCCTCGAGCAGTTTCCGGTCCTGGCGGAGAAACGCCGCCACCCCGCGCGAACGCTCTCCGGCGGCCAGCGCCAGATGCTCGCGATGGCGATGGCGCTGATGGTGGAGCCGGCGGTGCTCCTGCTCGACGAGCCGTCCGCCGGGCTGGCGCCCCGCGCGGCGGAGCAACTGTTCGACACCGTCGTCGCGATCAAGCGCGGGGGCGTCGGCGTGGCCATGGTCGAGCAGAACGCGCGCGAGGCACTCGCGATCGCCGACCGTGCGTACATCCTCGTGGACGGACGAAACAGCCGGAGCGGGCCGGCCGCCGAGATGGCCGGCGATCCGGAGGTCAGGCGGTTGTTCCTGGGCGCGTGACGCGCCCGCTTGGCACAGTCGCTCCGGACGGGAGGGCGAAATGACGCATGCAACGTCGAGGATCGGAAGACGTTCGTTCCTGCGAGGAGCGGCCGCGCTAGCGGTGGCCGGAACGCTCCCGCGGCGCGCCTGGGCCGCGGGCGAGCCGATCAAACTGGGCATCCTGACGCCGCTCACGGGCGCCGGCGGCAACGACGGCCCGCGAATGGCCGCGGCGATGAAGGCGGTCGCCGCGGAGGTCAACGCGGCCGGGGGCGTCCTGGGCAGCCAGATCGAGCTGATCGTGGAGGATGATCAGACTAACCCTGACGCGGCGGTGCGGGCAGCTCGGAAGCTGATCGACGTGGACAAGGTCCCCGTGATCATGGGCACGTGGGCGTCCGCGGTGACGACGGCGGTGGCGCCGGTGTGCTGGGAATCCAAGGTGTTTCTCACGACCGTGTCGGGCGCGGACTCCATCACGCTGCTCCCGCACCAAGGGTACCTGATCCGCACCCAGCCCAACAACAAGCTGCAGGCCGCCAGCCACGCCGCGTTCATCGCGAGCATCGGCATGAAACGAGTCTACATCATGGCGATTCAAGCTCCGTTTGCGGTCCCGACGCAGGTCATGATGGCGACAGGGCTGAGGCAGCACGGCTCGCAGGAGGTCGGCGCGCTGATCTATGATGGGACCAAGACGTCGTTCCGCTCCGAAGTCGATCAGGCGCTACGGGCCAAGCCCGACCTCCTCTACCTCAACGGGTACGCGCCCGATGTCACGATCGTCCTGAAGAACCTGTACGAGGCGGGGTACACTGGCGCGAAGTTCGCCCAATCGTACGTGCTCACGCCGAAGGTGCTCGGCTCCCTGCCGCACGAGGTCACGGACGGCACCTACGCGGTCCAACCCTCGCCGGACGTGGAATCAAAAGGCTACGCGCTCGCGGCGAAGCGGATGAACGTCCCCGCCCCCGACTCCTACATCTGCCAGGCCACCGACTGGATGAGCCTGGTGGCCCTCACGATTCAGAAGGCTGGCGCCGCGACCGGGACCGCGGTCCGGGACAACGTGCGCAAGATCTCCAACAATCTCAACGCCACCAAGGTCTATAGCGCGGTCGAAGGGTTGGCCCTGCTCAAGCAGGGCAAGGAGATCAAGTACGTGGGCGCGAGTGGCCCGTGCGAGTTCGATCCGAAGGGGGACATCCTCTCCTGCAAGTTCCGGTACGACCGCATTAAGGACGGAGCATACCAGTTCATCAAGATCACGTGAACGCCGGCCGGGCGCGGCGTGGGGTCCGTCGAGCGTGACACAGGTGGTGTTGCAACTCCTCGTCAACGGGGTGATCGCCGGTGCCGTCCTCGCGGTGCCGGCGATCAGCGTCAACGCGATCTACGCGGTGTTGCGCTTCCCGAACTTCGCGGTGGCGTCGCTCGCGACAATCGGGGCGTTCGCGGGGTACGTCGCGAACGCGTGGCTCGGCGTCCCGGCGCTCGGCGCGATCGTCGTCGCGTTCGTCGTGGCGGGGATCGCCGGCGTCGTGTGCGACGAACTCGCCCTTCGCCCCATCCGCGCGCGCGGACTCATGGCGACCGCGATCGCCTCCGTCGCGCTCACGATCGCGCTGGAGAACGTTATGCGGTTCCTCTTCGGCAACGAGGAGCGGGGGTACAACCTCCCGATCCTGCGCGACTGGCAGGTCGCCGGCCTGCGGATCAGCCCGCGGGAGGTCGAGAACTTTGCGATCGCCGTGGTAGCGATGGTCGCGGTGTTCGTGTTTCTCCGGTTCACACGTACCGGCAAGGCGATGCGCGCCGTTGCCGACAACCCCACGCTCGCCGACATCAAGGGCATCGACGCGGCGCTCGTGGGGCGGCTCGCCACGGGGATCGGGATGGGCCTCGCCGGGCTCGGCGGGATGCTCCTGGCGCTCGACACGAGCGTCGACCCGCTGACAGGTTTCCGGGCGATCCTCTCCGTCTTTGCCGCCGCGGTGGTCGGCGGGCTCGGTAGCATCCCCGGCGCGGTCGTGGGCGCGATGGTGGTTGGCGTCGCCGAGGAGCTCTCCCTGCTCGCGCTCCCGCCAGACTATCGCACCGCGGTCGGCTTCGTCGCCATCTTGCTCGTCCTGACGCTGCGGCCGCGGGGCCTCCTTGGCGAGCGGGCGCAGTGAGACGGCGATGACGGACTATCTGGTCTCGATCCTGACGTTCGCCGGCCTCTACGGGCTCATGGCCCTGGGACTCAACATCGCCTGGGGAATGGCCGGCATGATCAACCTCGGGCTCGTTGGCTTCTTCGCGCTGGGCGCCTATGCCTCGGCCCTGCTCACCGTCAAGGCCGGCGCCCCGATCGCGTTGGGGGTGCTCGCGGCGGTCGCGTTCAGCGCCGCGTGCGGGGTGATCGTCGCCCTCGTCACGGCGCGGCTGCGCGACGACTACCTCGCGATCGTCACCCTCGGTTTCGCCGAGGTCATCCGCATCGTGGCGAGCAACGAGATCTGGCTGACCAAGGGGACGGACGGCATCTCGGGAATCCCGGGGCCGTTGCGGGGTCAAGTGGCGCCAGCGACCTTCAACACGATCTACCTCGTCATCGTGCTCGCCGTCGTTGTCGCGATCGTGTGGATGTTCCAGAACGTCTTCCGCTCGCCGTTCGGCCGGGTACTGCGAGCGATCCGCGACGATCCGCAGGTCGCCGCTGTCGCCGGCAAGTGGGTGCTGCGTTTCAAGGTCCAGGCGTTCGCGCTCAGCGCCGCGATCCTCGGCCTCGCTGGCGCGTTGTACGGGCACTACACGTCGTATGTCGCCCCGGACGTCTTCGTTCCCCTCCTCACGCTCAACATCGTGCTCGCGCTCAGCTTGGGCGGGCTCGGCAATAACATCGGCGCGCTCCTGGGGGCGCTGCTCATCGTGGCGTTCCAGGAGTCCGCGCGGTTCGTCGGCAGCACGCCCGCCCTCGAGGCGACGCAAGTCGCGGCGTTGCGGGAGTTCGTCATCGCGGTCGGCTTGCTCGTCGTCCTGCGCTGGCGTCCTCAGGGCATCCTGCCGGAGCGCTCCCCCAGGTGGATCCGGCCCCTCCCGGACGCAGCGATCGAAGACGTGCACGCTCCGTCGGCCGGAGCATGAACGCGACGAACAGGCGAGCAGTGCGCGCCCCACACGCCACAGGATTTCGCATGCCTACTCCTTTTGAGGGTCGCGCGAGGCTGGCGACACGCCGGGCGCCGTCGCGAGGCCGAGCGCGCGGCGGAGGCGGTCCGCGTCCGGGTCGGCAAGCGGCCAGCAATACGCCTTGTTGACGAGATTGGCGGCGACCGCGGCCCAACCTACCCGCCCGTATACGTGCTCGCCCAGCGCATCGCTCTGGATCGTCGCCAGCACCGACACTCCTCGGCTCCGCCCGCTGCCACGCCGGCACCGCCCGGACGAGGCCGTCGTCCTCGCCGTACTTGAGATCGAACGCGACGACGGATACCCTCCGCCGAGCGGCCTCGAGACGGACCGGCATCGTGACAGCCGCCGTCTTGCCGGCGCCGGTGAGCCCCACGACGAGCACGTGACGCGCGAGCGTCTCGTCCGGCAGCCGCAGCAGCGATCCGGACAGGAAGCGCCGGAGCATGGTAGGCACGAAGGCGGCACGGAGCAGGCGATGGACGGGGCCACGGGGCGCATACCCCAGCGGAAACCATGCGGCGGGGCAACGCCCAAGGCGCTTGAGGTCCTTGCGTCCAGCGAAGCGCGCGCCGCCTCGGGACGGCCACGGCGGGCGCGTGACCGCACGCGCGCGTGCCGTCCACGCCGCGGCCGCCACCACGAGAAACAGTGCACTCCACCACGTGAGGATCAGCGCCCACCTTGCGGTTCGGTCATCGGGTGTCTCCGGGGTGCGACGTGGCATCGTCGCGCGGCGTCGTCCGGCTGATACGACACTCAGCGGATGTACGGGATGCCGTACCCTTCGGGTACCGCCTGAACGGTCACGGCGCATGCCATGCCGGTCCAACGGACGAAAAGGAACACCGCGTATCCCTCGCGCTCGTATGTGGCGAGGTCGCTCACCCACGGCGCGGTCGCTTTGAGCGATTCAACGGCTGGCGAGCCGGGGGTTCGCAACGAGGCGGTGATTCGCGCCAGCGCATCCGCGGCGGCGCCGGCTCGCAACCCGGCGGCTTCGAGGACCGCGGCCGCGCGCCGGCCGAGGGCGTCCGCGGCC
>DASQGM010000075.1:0-2633 GCA_035632615.1 bacterium
TACACCATCTCCGGCAGCCCAAGCGGGTTGGCCCACACAGACCGTGCCAGGCAGTGGAGCGCCCGCCCCCACTGCCGTGCCCGCAGCGCGTGGAACCAGGACAGCGCAAACCAGAGGTTGCCCCAGATGACCCGACGTTGCGCCCGTGCGTCGGCAGGGACGTCTGAGCTTTCCAGCACTTGACGAAACGCGTCAACCACCACGCCGGCCACCTCGCGCGTCATCGCGGGGCGCGTGGCGGGGGCCGGATCCGTCGCCGCACGCAGGACGGCGCTGGCGAGGGCGAAGTAATATCCCGGACGCGCCAGTTCCCCGAGTTGCAGTCGAACCGAGCCGGCCAGGACGAACGCCGACCGCTGGCGATTTCCACGCGTCAGGTACGCCCCCGCGAACACGCGGTACAAGTCGTGGAACGACGCGTTCTTTGCGTCTTGGATCGCCGGGTCCGCCGCGAAGGCCTTGTTGAGCGTCGCCTCCGCGCACCGGAGCTGCTCGTCGAGGTTTCCGCTCAGGCTGCCGGACAGACGCCGAATCCGGGTGAGGACCTCGGGGATATAGCCGAACGAGTAGTGCCGCGCCAGCCGGAGCCACAGATCCCAGTCCTCGTTTTGGCGCAGGGCCGCGTCAAAGCCGCCGACGCGTTCCAGGCACTCTCGCTTGATGGCGACCGAACACGGGGACAGGAAGTCCGCCGCGAGCAGCGCTCGGTACACGTCTCCTTGATACGTGGGCTGGCGGATCCGCGAGAGCGGGCGCCCAGAGGCGTCCATGTGCTGCCACCAATGGTACACGACATCGGCCGGAAGGCGCCCGAACGCTTGCACGACCGCGGCGACCTTCGTCGGCAGCCACACGTCATCGTCGTCCAGAAACGCGACGTACTGACCGCGGCTCGCCGCGATCCCGGTGTTCCGGGCCCCGCTGACTCCGCGATTCACCTCGTGGCGAATGTACCGCACCGGGTATGCGGAGACCACGGCGGGGGTGTCATCGGTCGAGGCGTCGTCGACGACGATCGCCTCCAGGTCGAACAGAACGCCCTGCCCGGTCTGCGACGTCACCGAGTCCAGGGTCTCGCGCAGGAGGGCGGACCGATTGCGCGTCGGAATGATCGCGCTGACCAGCGGCCGTTTCCCTTCCGTTCGCATCATCGTGTGCCGCTCCCGTCCGTCCGAACCATCCCGCCACCACCAGCATGGTGCCCGAAATCGAGCGTCCTAGACGCACACCGCCCACACCGGGCCCGGTCGCACCTGGCTCAGCGCGGCGGACAAAGGGCCATGACGGCGTCCACGACGGCACGTGGCTGCTCCCGCTGAATGAAGTGCCCCACGCCGCTCAGGACGTGACGGGCGTACGGCGCGGCAAAGTGTGCGTCTCGACCGCGCGATGCGTCGGGAAGATTCACGCCGTCGTTCGCGCCGCAGAGCAGCGCGGTGGGCACCGCGATCGCGGGCAGTTCCTGAAGACGCGCGTGCAGCGCGTCGTACCGTGGGTCACCGGGTGCGTTGCCCCACCGGTGCCGGTAGTAGTGGATCACGACATCGACGAAGTCCGGGTTGTCAAACGACGTGGCGGTCACCCCGAACGTCGCGTCGTCGAATCGCCACCCTGGGGACCACGATGCCCACAGCCGGCGGCACAGATGGTGCCGGTCGCGCTCCAGCGCCGCGCGCCCCTGACTGACGTGAAAGTACCACTGATACCAGAAGGCGTGGGCCTGGGCCACGGCCGGGCCGCGGAGCGACACCGGCGGATCGTACCCGACCGCCAATACAACCAGCGCGTGCAACCGCTCGGGCCATGCCGCGGCGACGGCATATCCGGCACGGGCACCCCAGTCGTGGCCGACCAGCACAAACCGGTCCAGGCCTACGGCGTCCGCGAACTCCACGACGTCCTGGGCGAGCGCGGCGACCTGCCCCGACCGCGGACTCGCATCGTGGAGAAGGCGGGTCCGGCCGTATCCCCGAACGTACGGCGTGAACGTGCGGTAGCCGGCCTGCGCCAGGTCTTGCGTCACCGCATCCCAGGTGCGAATGTCATCCGGAAAACCGTGAACGAGGACCACGGGCCGGCTGGCCGGGTCGCCCCGCTCTTCGTAGGTCACTTCGAGACACGGTGTGCGGGTGTGCTTCAGAACTGCCGGCACGATGTGTCCTCCGCACCGCGACACGGCGTAATCATGCCGACACCGCGGCGTCACGTTCCTATCCGTGCAAGAATCTGGCGGAGGGGTGTGGGAATCGAACCCACCGCGAACCCGAAGGGCCCGCCGACGGTTTTGAAGACCGTGAGACCCACCAGGACCCGTGCCCCTCCAACTGATGACATCTTACTACACGAGGCTGTCAGGAGTTGCCAGAGGCCTTGTTCTTCAACGCATCCGGTAAGGGATTAGACCCCCGCGCTACACCGGTTCCGACTTCTCCCGGGCGACCTCCACCATCGCGTCGAAGGCGGCTTGGCCCGCGGAGAAGTCAAAGATGTCCACCGCTGCGTCGGGGATCGACGGCGCCCCGGACGTGAGGCGGTTCAGCCCTGTCCAGCCGTCGCGCATCCACACCGTCCCGGACGGAATGCGATCGGTGACGCGCGCGCGCGCCCGGAACTCCCCCCGATCGTTGTAGATA
>DASQGM010000076.1:0-2639 GCA_035632615.1 bacterium
GTAAAGACGAGCGTGCGCCCGTCGGCTTCGACGACCGTGATCGCCGATCCCAAGATGTGACCGGCGTCGAGCAGCGTGATCCGGGCGCCGCCGATCGCAAACGTCCGGCCGTAGGCCACGCCGGCCAGCGCCCGCACCGTCTGTTCGACGTCGTCCTCGGTGTACAGGGGGACCGCGGCGGGCTGCCCGTGCCGGACCTTGTTGACGAACACCGTGTCCTGCAGTTGCACCTTGGCGCTGTCGCGCAGGACCAGCGCAGCCAGTTCGCGCGTGGCGTCCGTGCAGTAGATCGGGCCGCGGAACCCGCGGGTCACGAGCGTCGGCAGATTGCCGCAGTGGTCGAGGTGCGCATGCGACAGCACGACCGCGTCGATCCCCGAAGCGTCGACGGGAAGGTCCCGGTTGATGCGGTCCGCCTCCTCGCGGTGGCCCTGGAACAACCCGCAGTCCAGGAGCAGGCGTACGCCGCCGGCTTCGACCAGGTGCATCGAGCCGGTTACCGTGCGGACTGCGCCCAGGAACGTGATGTGGAACATCCCACCGGCCTTCCCGCGCTGTGACGCGTGCCCCTGTTTCGACGCATCGGGGCGCTGCGGCCTGCTCTGCGGAGTCTTAGGCCCGGCGCTTGAGGTGCGACGGCGGTTCGACGCTGGTCACCCGGATGCGGGCGTCCACGACCGACGCGCCGTGAGGCTGGGCGATGATCGGATTGCAGTCGAGCTCAGCGAGCTGGGGGAGGTCCTCGGCGAGGGCGCCGACACGAACCAGCACGTCGGTCAACGCGGCCACGTCGGTCGCGGGGCGGCCGCGGTACCCCGTCAGGAGGGGGTAGGTCTTGAGACTCCGGATCATCTCGTCGGCGTCCTCGCGGGTGAGCGGCGTGAGCCGGATGGCGACGTCGTGAATCAGCTCGACGGCCGTGCCCCCGGCGCCGCAGGCCACCACCGGCCCAAACTGCGCGTCCTGCACGACCCCGACGATCATCTCCGGCCCGGGGTCGGCCATCGCCTGGACGAGGTAGCCGGACGGTGGATGGCCGGAGGCAGCGAGCGTGTCGCCCATCGCCTGCGCGGCGTCCCGCACGGCCTGCGCGCCCCGGAGATGCAGGCGCACGCCGCCCAGGTCCGTCTTGTGCAGGATGTCGGCGCTGACCGCTTTCAGCGCGATTTCTCCCCCGATCGCATCAGCCGCGAGGCCTGCGTCTTCGGGCGTGGCGACGATCCGCTGCGGCGCCATGGGGACGCCGTAGCACGTGAGCACGTCGTACGTCTCCTCGGGGGTCAGCCAACCGCCGCCGCGGCGCAGCGCGTCCGCCACGACCGCAGCCGCCTGCTCGCGCCGCACGTCCTCGAGCTGCGGCACGGGGGCGAGCGGTCGGGCCCGCCACTCTCCGTATCGAGCCGCGCGGGCGAACGCGATCGCCGCCGACTCCGGGAACGCGAACGAGGGGATTCGGACGTCGGCCGCGGTCAGCGCGTCCGGGACCCCGCGGGCCGACATGAAGACGGTGCCGATCGGCTTCCGGCTCGTGAGCCCTCGCGCGGCCTCGATGATGGCGCGGGCGACGTCCTCCGCCTGGGTGACGAGCGGTGGGACGAAGATGACGACGACCGCGTCGATGCCGGGGTCGTCGGCGACCGCGCGGATCGACTCCCGGTACGCGTCGGCCGGCGCCGATGCGATCATGTCGACGGGGTTGTGAACGCTGGCCTCCTGCGGGAGGAACGTCCGCAGCCGCGCCTGCGTCGCGGGCGCGAGCTCGGGCACCTGCAGCCCTTCGGCCTCGCAGGCGTCGGCGCACAGGATGCCGGGTCCGCCGCCGTTGGTGATGATCGCGACGCGGCGACCCGCCGGCGCCGGCTGGTTGGCGAGGAGCGCCGCCACGTCGAACAGTTCCTCGAGCGTGTCGGTACGGATCACCCCTGCCTGCCGGAAGAGCGCGTCCACGGTGACGTCGGACGCGGCGAGGAGCGCGCCGGTGTGTGACGACGTGGCCCGCGCGCCGGCGGGCGACCGCCCGCTCTTCACGGCGACGATGGGCTTCGTCCGAGCCACGCGGCGCGCGATCTGCGAAAACCGCCTCGGGTTCCCGAACGATTCCAGGTAGAAGAGGATCACGTCGGTGTTCGGGTCGGATTCCCAGTAGTTGAGCAGGTCGTTGCCGGAGATGTCGGCCTTGTTCCCGATCGAGACGAACGTGGACAGTCCCAGGCCGAGCCGGTTCGCGTACTCGATGATCGCCAGACCCAGCCCGCCGCTTTGGGAGGAGAACCCCACGCGACCCGTCGGGGGGATGCGCGGTGCAAACGTCGCGTTCAGGCGGACCGCCGGATCGGTGTTGATGACCCCCATGCAGTTCGGGCCGATGAGCCGCATCCCGGTCTCGCGGCAGACCCGGAGCAGCTCTGCCTGTCGCGCCTGGCCTTCGCCGCCGATCTCGCCGAACCCGGCGGAGATGACGACGAGGGCACGCACCCCCTTGCGCCCGCACGCCGCGGCGACGTCGATCACCTCCGCGGCGGGGACCGCGATGACCGCGAGGTCGACCGGACCGGGGACATCCTCGATGGTGCGGAACGCGGGGACGGCCTGCACCGTCGCGGCCGACGGGTTGATCGGGTACACCGGCACGTGGAGCC
>DASQGM010000077.1:0-24602 GCA_035632615.1 bacterium
CCGACATGCTGATGGAGGGACTTCGCGCCCGAGGGGCCGCGGTCGTGATTGACGCCACCCACCTGTGCATGACCATTCGGGGCGTGAAAAAGCCTGGAAGCCGCGTCGTCACCTCGGCGAATCGGGGCATCTTCAGAGAAAACCCCAGTACCCGGGCCGAGTTCATGTCCCTGGTTCGACGGTCGTGAGAGACGCCGGTTCCATCCTGAAGACGTTTGACAGCGGGGCGGCCTCTGCTATGATAGGGGAGTGCGCGCCGGACGGGCCCGCGTTCGGCGTGGCGTCGCCGGCTGAGCAGTCGCGATATTTGGTATATAATGAGTAGTGATTGGAGCGCGGGAGTAGCTCAGAGGTAGAGCGTCTCCTTGCCAAGGAGAAGGTCGTGGGTTCAAGTCCCATCTCCCGCTCCAGTTACACACGAGGCGCGGCGACGTAGCCAAGTGGCAAGGCAGGGGTCTGCAAAACCCCCATTCGGCGGTTCGAATCCGCCCGTCGCCTCCAGCGTATTGTTGCATGCTCGTTAGGCGCGATCCCCGCGAGCCGCGGGGATCGCGGTGTTTCCGGCCCCGTACCGGGCTCTCGCCACACAGCGTTGCGGGGGCAGGGGCCCAGATGGTTGCCACGAACGTATCGGCGGGCGAGTGTCGGAATCGGCAGACGAGGCGGACTTAAAATTCGCTGGCCGGAACGGCCGTGTGGGTTCGACTCCCACCTCGCCCACCACTAGAAGCTTTGTCTCCATGGGTTCGCGAGTGGCTGCTGAATTGCCCTGACCGATCTTCGTGGAACCATGGGCTAGTTGGGCATTCCTTTGGAATTCACCGGCGGGCGATTCCCGGGAACTCGCATTGATGCGGCCCTAGAGGCCCATATGCGGCTCTCGCAGCCGAGGGCGACCGAACATGGGGGCGACATAAGTCCCCGCCCGTGCCAGAGGCCGTGATTGACACGGCGGCTTCGGGTGCCTTCCCGTGGAGTTGCACTCCTTGCGTTGCCGACAGCGATATTGCCGCACAGTCGTCCTGCGACATCACCGCCCTATTCCCGGAATAACCCCCACGTCCACGTTGATAAGTTACTATCTTCCCGACCTATGGTACCACCATCAAATGAGTGATAGCAGGTTATATATCCGGCGCGCGACTCGCGCAGATCTTGGGCGCGGGCGGCACTGGGACGGCTTCGGTAGCCTATGAGGAGGGAGACGTGATACGCACCGAGTTCGAACGGCTCAACGGCGCGATCGCGAAGCAGAGCGCGAGGCGTCGGCAAGCCCTCCGCGCGCCGTCGGAGCGTGCGGGCGTTCAAGAGTCTCCGGTGGCGTGACACCTGAGTGCTACTGGGTATCGACGTGGTTCCGGCTATGGGCACGGAAGAGGAGACGCGCAAGGGGTTTGGCCAGGGATTCCGAGGAGGGAACCGGCGCTGCCCAGCTTCTAACGCTAGGGCCCCGGCACCCCTGTCCGGGCGCCGGGGCCCTCGCGGTTATCCTCACCTCAGCGGGCGATGAGATGGCCCGTTGCGAACAGCACCACACCCACCAGCAGTAGCAACGCAAGGAACATGGCTCTCCCTCCCGATTGCACGCCGTCCTGTCGTCGCTATTTTCCCCAACCCGACGCGTTTTGACACATGAGCCGGCCGTCGCCCTAGTCGGGCGATCAGATTGACGGGAGCCTGGGGCGAACTCGTGCGCAAGAACACTGCAACCCCGTCCTTGCCGACGCGGCGGGTCAAATCGGAATGCCGGCGTCCGCACCCGATCCGGGTGACCGCAGGGTCGGGGGGGTGACGGCGGACGACCCCAGACCCCTCCCGGCGGCAGTCCCCGCCTTTACGGTTGCTGCGCGGTCCCCACGATGTCGGCCAGCCTGCGTTCGAGATCATGCATCCGCCGACGATACTCGAGCTCGACCGTCACGGCTTCTTGCACGTAGCCCAGGACCGCGGCGTCGGACGGTTGCTGAGTCTGCTGCTCTAGAGTCCAGGCCAAGTCGGCGAGTTGACGGGCCAGATCCTTCAACGGCATCGCTGCTCTCCTCCCGAGGGTGACGCGCGGTCGATTCGCTTGCCCGAATCACACTATGCCCAAGGTCCCGTGCAACGAGGCGCGATTGCGCGGACACATGTTTCTTCTGCGCCGTCTCTTGCAAACCATTGTGCTCGCGGGCGGCGCGCCTTGTCATGGCATCAGTCCAGCAGCCGAGGCTCCCAGAGCGCCAGCACGCCAAGAAGGACAATGACGATCATCATGAATTCCGGCCGATCTCCGGCCGTCACGTTACGCGAACTCCGTTTCACGGTCCTTCGCGGACCAGACCGTTGGCGCGTCGAGCGATCGCCGGTTCTTTGCACTCGTTGTTGCGCGCCGATCGTACCATGCGCGCCGACGAATTCGTGAGAACGAAACGTTTAAGGTAGGATTAAGAATTATCGGTGTGCGACCTGATACCCGACTCCCTGCCGGTGCACTATCCTCAATAGCGTAAGTCGGGGCAAGACGCCCCACGGGGAGGGGTGGTCGGTGGCAGGCGATGTCAGGATCCTGTATTTAGTCACCTGCCGCCACTGCGGGGAGCGGATGACCATAGGGGACGTAGACATCGCGGCAGTCTTCGCGGACACGGGCCCCGCCGAGGCCGGCAAGCGGATCCTGCGTGAACAGCCGACGCAGCGATGCGCACAGTGTGGTGTGGAAGGCGCCTACGGGGAAGGCGACCTTATTGTGGGGCGTCTGTATACCTGGTAGTCGTGGTTGGCCCCGCTCGAGCGATGTGCATCGGATGAAGACCCGATACCGGTTCCGCCCGGTTCCTGGCTTGAATAGGGTCTCCGCCCGATACTTTTTGTGCGTCTCCCGCGCGATACTTGTGGCTGTAGGGCTTCGGGCGGTACACTGGGATTCGAGAAGCGTGGCGGGGCGTGGCCCGTTCTACAAACTACAGGGGGTGACCGATGCGGAAGATGCTGAACAGGCGGGAAGCGTTGGCTATGGTGGCGGGAGGCTTGGGAGCGGCGCTGGTGGCCGGGCCCCTCAACCGGGCAAGCGCCGCCGATCAGCAGATGACCATGTACGTCTTCAGGGGCGTGACGGGCATTTTGGGGCCGGACGGAAAAGGCCATGACACAATCGTTCCGTCGAACTTTGTGGTCAAGCTCGGCGTGCCGGTCCATCTGTCGATCATCAACTACGACGAAGGGGCACACACCATCACGGCAAAGGATCTTGGGCTCGACATCCAGATCAAGGGTGGGAAGCAAGTTGGTACCAACGTCGAGCCGGTGACCACGACGGCCTCGTTCACCCCGTCCAAGAAGGGGACGTTCCGCTGGTACTGCTCCCTCGCCTGCGACGCGGGAGGCCACGGCTGGGCGATGGAACAGGGCTACGCAGGCATCGCGAAGGAAGGCTACATGGCGGGGTTCATCATCGTAATGTAGGCGAGGCACCGGGTCTACAGATCGGTCCGGGGCGGGGGCTTTTGGCCCTCGCCCCGGTGCATGTCTTGCGTGCGGACTTCAACATCGGACGTCCGCCCGATGTCGCGGAGATCGTCGCCAAAGACCACGGAGTGCTCCTGGCGCGCGCGCAGCCGGGTTAGCCTCCCGCGGGAGCGGGAGGTGTCCCCGCGGGTGTTCCTCGCGGTTCTTCGCCCCGCAAAGACGTCGTCCGTTTAACCCGTCGCCACGGACCGTCGCCCGGTCACTGCGGCGGGTGCTTCGGTACACGGCTCCCAGCGACTGCACCTGCGCGTCAGCGATGAGACAAGCATGCGGCAGGATCGCCCAACACCTTCATCGCCGTCACCCCCGACTTTCGCGTCTAATCGGGCCGAATTTGGGCACCTAGTTAGATACGGCGGGTAGAGTTACGCGCACTCGGCGCGCCGCCGGTGAGCCGTTCCCGAGATCGACAGCGGGTGCGTGGGAGGTGAGCGCCGTGAACGTGTTCTTCCGTGATCCACATCGCTCCATGGGCATCGCCCTCGCCATCGCGTGCGCCGTCCTCGGTTCGGTCGCGAGCGACGTGCGCGCGGCGTCCCCGGTGCTGGTGACCCGGGTCACAGCCGCCGAGACGAGCAACGACGTGCAGGTGCGCGTCGTGGCCTCGGCGCCGGTGCAGTACCAGTTCGTCAAGGTGCAACCGAACTGGATCGTGCTGCAGATCGCGCCGGCGAAACTGAGGATTCAGGCGGGCACGCTGCCGTTCGCGGGAGACGTGGTCAAGCGGATCCGCGTCGGGCAGTTTGCGCCGCAGGTGGTGCGGATCGTCGTTGAGATGGCACGACCCTCGCCGTTTCGCGTGATTTCGTCGCACGGGGAGCTGGCTCTGTTCGTGGCGGTTCCGGAGGCGACGCAGAGTCCCGTGGCCGCCGCACGCGTGCCGGGCGCGTCGCCGACGCCGAATCGCGGGCCGCAGGCCCCCATCCGACGCCTGCACACGGTCCTGCCCGGGGAGGGGATCGGTCCCGTCCTGCTCGGGATGCGCATCCAGGACGCAATAGCCGCGCTCGGCCCCGCGAAGAACACGCAGGCGCTGCCGGACGGCAACACGCTCTATGAGTGGTTTGCGCCGCCTAGGAACAGCGGTCTCGGCGTGCGCGCCACGGCCGCGGGAATGGTGTACCGGGTCTGGGCCCTCAACGACGACCAGTACGCAGTCGGAGGCGGCGCTCATATCGGAAGCACCGAAGCCTTCGCCCGCGCGGCGCTCGGGGAACCGTCCCAGGTCGTGGCAGACACGTCGCGCGGTATCAAGACTCTGAGCTATCCGGCGCTCGGGTTGTGGGTGGCGATCCAAACGGACCAGCGGTACGCGTACTACGGCAAGGTGTTCGAGATCGGCGTGACCAAACCACAGGCCGCCACGGCCGGGCGGTAGTCCGTCCGGCCGGGACGCTAGTCCGCGCGCTTCGGCTCCATCAGTTTGTATCCGACGCCGCGCACGGTCTCGATGTAGCGTGGGCGCACCGGATTATCTCCCAGTTTCTCCCGCAGCTTGCCGATCCGGACGTCGATCGTCCGGTCCACCACCACGGCTTCGTCGAACGCGTACACGTGGGCCAGGAGCTGGTCGCGGGTAAACACGCGCCCGGGAAACTCCATCAGCGCCTGGAGGACCTTGTACTCGTTCGGGGTGAGATGCACTTCGCGCCCGCCGACGGCGACCTCGTGCCGTTCCAGATCCATCGTCAGATTGCCGCGAACCAGGCGGGACGCGCGATGCCGCGGCGTGGCCGCGCGGCGCAGAATGGCCTGCACTCGGGCCACGAGTTCGCGCGGGCTGAACGGTTTCGTCACGTAGTCGTCCGCGCCGACCGACAGGCCCACGAGCTTGTCGATCTCTTCGACCCGCGCGGTGAGCATCAGGATCGGCACGGCGGAGCGTTCCCGGAGCCGGCGGCACACCGCGACCCCATCCGTGCGCGGGAGCATCAGGTCGAGGATCACGAAGTCCGGGTGATGACGCTCGAAAAGCTCGAGCGCCTGGTCCCCGTCATAGGCGGCGATCACGCGGAAGCCTTCGCGTTCCAGGTACATCCGGACGAGCGAGGTGATCTTGTGATCGTCATCGACCACGAGCACCGTCGTCTCGTCGGGCGTTGTCACCGAGGGCAGTGCCTGAGCTTCTGCCACGGGTTCCCTCCTCACGCTGCCATCGACAATAGCCTATGATGATCGTGTAAAGGTTTTGTGACGGTCGGGAGATGCCCGAGGCGCCGGCGGGTCGTGACGCCGTGCACCATTCCTGGAGGACGATTGCGATGCACAGCACGCTCGGCGATGGCTGCACGCCGCGCGGGCTGCGGTCGCGTCGTTACACGGGTGCGCGCTCGTCCAGGAGGAGGCCCGCTGGCGTTCCACGAACGATCCCGCATTCTCGGTAGGGACGCGCCGGCGGGTGCCGGCACGCATACGCCACGGGCCATCGGTGCAGGAGGGGGTTTCGGCAAGCGGCAGTGTGCTGGCATCTCGATGGAGGAGGCGGATTGTGCCCATCGGACGAGTGTTCATCTCCTTCGTGATCGCGGTCGCGCTGGCGGGGAGCCTGTTTGGAACCGCCGGCGCCGCCGGGTACAAGAACGTCATCGTGTTCGGCGTGAACCGTGCCGCCGACAACCTCGACCCGGTCACCCAAGATGCGAACCCCGACATCTGGGCGTTCATGCAGATCTACCAGCAGTTGGTCCGCGTGAATGTCAAAGGGGACGGATTTGCCCCCGACCTCGCCGAGCGGTGGACGGTGTCGCCGAACGGCAAGACGTGGACGTTCTACCTGCGGCGCGACGCGAGATGGTCGAACGGCGATCCGGTGACGGCCGCGGACGCCGCGTGGTCGCTCCAGCGCGCGCACGACCTCGACGGGCCGTGGCAGTGGGCGATGGAGGCGGTTCAGGCGATGGCCGCGACGGACGACCACACCTTGGTGATCACCCTGAAGGAGCCGTGGGCGCCGTTCCTCTCGGACGTCTCGTTGTTCTCGAGCAGCATTCTGCCGGCGAAGGTGTTCCGGAGTGCGAAAGCCGAGGATATCGCCGGCAAGCCGGTGGGATCGGGCCCGTTCATGCTGACGGAGTGGAAGAAGGGCGACGAACTCGTCATGAAGGCCAACCCATCCTTTTTCGAGAAGGGACGGCCGCGCACGGCCGAGCTCCACATCAGGTACATTCCAGACGACAACAACCGCATGATCGCCCTGCAGTCCGGTGACCTCGACGGGATCGACTATCCGCCGTTCTCGCAGGTCTCGGTTCTTCAGCGAGATCCGCGGCTGGACGTTCAGCTCAACCCGTCGACGGCCGTCTCCCACGTGATGCTGAACGTGACGCAGGCGCCGCTCAACAACGCGAAGTTCCGCCAGGCGCTGGCGTACGCGACGGACCGCGCCGGCATCAACAAGGGCGTCTGCTACGGCGCCTGCGTGCCGGCGACCTCGTTCATGCCACTCACCACCCAGTACTTCAACAAGGGCTTGAAGGCGTACACGTACGACGTGGAAAAGGCGAAGCAGCTCCTCAAGGAATCGGGCGTGACGACCCCCGTGACGCTGACGGCGGTCCTGTGGTCCGGAGCCGGCGACCCCCTGACCACGACCACGCTGCTGAAGGGTATGTGGGCGCAAATCGGCGTGACCCTCAACCTCGCGCCGCTCGACCGCGCCGCCGCGACCCAGCGGATGCGGGCGCTGGACTACCAGGTGTACGTTAGCGGGTGGACCAACGACGTTCCCGATCCGTCGGAGCTGGCGAACTACGAGTTCGACTTTGTCACCGCGAAGTCGTATCACACCGGGTACCACTCGCCGCAGATGGACAAGCTGCTCGCTGACGGGATGCGTGAGCTCGACCCGAACAAGCGGCGCCAGATCTACTACCAAATCCAAGATCTCGCGATCCAGGACTCGCCGCTGATCTGGCTGTACTACGCGCCGTACACCATCGCCATCAACAAGAAGATGCACGGCTTCGTCCAAATGGCGACCGGGCCGTGGCTCTTCAAGGACGTGGCCGTGGAGCAGTAAGGACCGGCGGGGACCGCGGGGATGTTGCGCTACGCGCTGGGACGGATCGGCCAGACCGTGCCGATCGCCCTGCTGGTCACCGTGCTGATCTTTCTGCTGATCAAGCTGCTGCCGGGCGATCCGGCCTCCGCGATCCTAGGCGATCGCGCGACCGACGCCTCGGTGACCGCGCTGCGGCACCAGTGGGGACTGGATCGCCCGATCTGGCAGCAGTACCTCGTGTACATGCACAACCTGGCCACCGGCAATCTCGGCAAATCGCTGCGATACCAGTCGCCGGTGACCGAGATGCTGCCGGCGCGCATGGCGGTCACCTTCTTCCTGGTGACGTACAGCCTCGTGCTGTCGGTCCTGATTGCGGTGCCGCTCGCCCTCGTGGCCGCCGCGTACCGCAACCGGTGGCCGGACCAGCTGATTCGCGCGGCAATGGCACTGCCGCTGGCGTCGCCCGGGTTCTGGGTCGGGATCCTGTTCCTGATCCTGTTCTCCCTGAAGCTGCGGTGGTTCCCCGCGGAAGGCTATGGCGCCGGCTTCGTCGATCACGTGCGGCATCTGTTCCTGCCGGCCCTGACCCTATCGTACGCGTTTGCGGCGGTGCTCTGCCGGAACCTCCGCTCCTCGCTCGTGGACGTCCTGTCCACAGCGTACGTGGACTTCGCGCGCGCCAAGGGGCTGCGCCGACAAGTGGTGCTGTTCCGGCACGTGTTCCGGGCGGCGCTGCTGCCCGCGGTCACGCTGGTCGGCGTGCGGCTGACGTACGCGATCGGCGGGTCGGTCGTGATCGAAACGGTGTTCGCGATCCCTGGGCTCGGATCGTGGATGGTGGATTCGATCCTGGCGCGGGACTACGTCGTCGTGCAGACGCTCACGCTGATGTTCGCGCTCGGCACGATGTTGATCAACCTCACGACCGACCTGATCTACCCGCTGTTCGATCCGCGCCTTCGAATGGGATAGCGGGACCGGCGCATGACGACGCTCGCAACCGACCTGACGGCGCCCCGTTCGGTGCGTCTCCGGCTGCCGCTCGGTATCGTCGCCGGCGGCGCGATGCTCCTGGTCATGATGGGCGCGAGCCTGTTGGCCCCGGTGCTGAGTTCGTACAATCCCGCCACGCAGAACCTGAACACGATGCTGCTGCCGCCCTCGCCGTCACACTGGTTCGGCACCGACAACTACGGCCGCGACGTGTTCACGCGGGTGCTCTACGGGTCCGCGATCGACCTTCGGATCTCCGTGCTGGCCGTGATCTTCCCGTTCGTGTTCGGCGCGCTCGCCGGGGCGGTGGCCGGGTACTTCGGCGGCTGGGCGGACACGGCCGTGATGCGCACCGTAGACGTGCTCACCGCGGTGCCGTTCCTGGTGCTCGTGATCGCGATCGTCGCGTTTCTCGGGCCCGGCGAGGGGAACATCCTCATCGCCATCGGGGCCGTCGACTGGATCGTATTCGCCCGGCTCGTGCGGGGCGAGGTCCTCCGCGACAAGAACCTCGAGTACGTCGCGGCGCTGCGCGCGCTCGGCTTCAATCGGTGGCGCATCGTTCTCAGACACCTGTTGCCGAACGCGGTCCCGCCGGCCGTGGTGTTTCTCGCCTCCGACATCGTGCTCGTCATCCTGACCACATCGTCGCTCGGATTCCTCGGCCTCGGCGTGCGTCCCCCCGCGCCCGAGTGGGGTCTGATGATCTCGGAGGGACGGACGTTCATCTACACTGGCTGGTGGGCCGCGGCGATGCCGGGGTTCGCGTGCATGTACGCCGGGATCGCGTTCATCCTGCTCGGCGACGGCCTGGCCGACCTGCTGCGGGTACGGGGCCAGTGACCGACGCGGGTCTCGAGGTCCAACACCTTCGCGTCGAGATTCCCACGCGCCGGGGCGTCGTGCAGGCGGTGCGCGACGTGACGTTCGCGGTGCCGCCCGGCGAGGCCGTGGCGCTCGTCGGCGAGTCCGGTTCCGGGAAGAGCATGACGTGCCGGGCCATCGTACGCTTGTTGCACCCGCCGGCGCGGATCACGGGCGGCGCGATCCGTTTTCAGGGGCGGGACCTCGTCTCGCTGTCCGAGCGGGAACTCGAGCACATCCGCGGGACCGGCATCGCGATGGTCTTCCAGGACCCGATGAGCGCGCTCAACCCCGTCCTCACGATCGAGCGCCAGGTCGCGGAGGCGCTGCCCGGCACGCGGACATCTGCTGCCGAGCGGCGGCAACGCGTCGTGGAGCTGCTGCGGCAGGTCGGGATCCCCGACGCGGCGCGGCGGCTGCGGGCCTACCCGCACCAGCTCTCGGGCGGCCAGCGCCAGCGGGTCATGCTGGCGATCGTGCTCGCGCGCCGCCCGACGGTGCTCCTGGCCGATGAGCCCACGACGGCGCTCGACGTGACCATCCAGGCCCAGATCCTGAAGGAGCTTGGGCGGCTGCAGCGGCAGTTGTCGATGGGCCTGGTGCTTGTCACGCACGACCTCGGCGTGGTGCGCCAGACCGTGCACCGGGTCGCGGTGATGTACGCCGGGCAAGTGGTGGAGCTGGCGCCGACCGAGGAGCTGTTCGCGCGGCCTCGGCACCCGTACACCGTGGGCCTGATCGGTTCGGTGCCGAGCGTTGATCGCAACACGCCGCTGACGCCGATCCCCGGGACGCCGCCGGACCTGATCGGACTCGGCGACGGGTGCGCGTTTGCGCCGCGCTGTCCGATGGCCTCCGCGGAGTGTCTCCAAGGCCCGATCCCTCTGGACGTGGTGGCCCCCGGCCACTGGAGCCGATGCATCAAAGCGCATCTCGTCGGAAGGACCCAGAGTGCCGGGGCCGCTGCTCAGCGTTCGTAACCTCGTCAAACACTTTCCGTTGCCGCGTAGCCCGCTGGACGTCCTGCGGCGCCGTCCACCGGAAGCGGTTCACGCCGTGGACGGCGTGTCCTTCGACGTGGCCCGCGGGCGCACGCTGGGTCTCGTCGGCGAGTCCGGGTGCGGCAAGAGCACGCTCGGTCGATGCCTGCTGCGGTTGTATCGGCCGGACGAGGGCGAAGTGTGGTTCGAGAGTGTGGACCTGGCACAGCTCGACGAGCGCGCCCTCCTGCCGTACCGCAAGCGCATGCAGGTGGTGCTCCAGGATCCGTACTCATCGCTCGATCCCCGCCAGAGCGTCGGCGGCGCGCTGTTGGAAGTGCTGGCGGTGCACAGGATCGGCACGCCGGCGGACCGCTCGGAGCGGGTCGCGCGGCTGCTCGCCCAGGTTGGCCTCCGGCCGGTGGACGCCCGCAAACACCCCGGGGAGTTCTCGGGTGGGCAGCGGCAGCGGATCGGCATCGCGCGCGCGCTGGCCGTCGGGCCGGAGCTCCTCGTCGCAGACGAGCCGGTCTCCGCGCTCGACGTTTCGATTCAGGCGCAGATCCTCGATCTGTTGCTCGACCTCCGGTCGTCGCTCGGCCTGACGATGATCTTCATCTCCCACGATCTGAGGGTCGTCCGCTACCTGAGCGACGAGGTCGCGGTCATGTACCTCGGAAAGATCGTCGAGAACGCACCGGTCGCCGGGCTGTTTGCACGACCGCGTCACCCGTACACCCTGGCCCTCCTGTCCGCGATCCCCGAGGTCGGCGACAGCCCGAAGGCGATGGTGGAGATCCAGGGCGAGCCCTCGAGCGCCGTCCACGTGCCCACGGGCTGCCGGTTCCACCCGCGGTGCCCGTGGAAGGTGGAACGGTGCACGCACGAAGTCCCGCAGCTCCGGGAACTGGCGCCCGGCCATCGGGTCGCGTGCCACGAGGCCACCGCCTGAGCCGTCGTGTTCGCCACGCTGACGATGCCCGTCGGTCGCAGCGCGGCGCCGCCAGAGGATGGGACGGGGCACCCCCGAGGGTCGTCATGGCAGGAAGACCCACCGCGTCGCCGTCTCGGGGAAGTTTTTCTCGAGCCAGGTGAACCCCACGGACGGTCGCAGCGAATAGACCACGCCGGTCGGCGTGTCCGGTCGGATCTGGTATTTCGCCTCGTACGTATCGGCAAACCGGGTCAGGATCGTGCGATCCGTGACTTCCTCGGCGCGGCCGTCCAGGATGGCGACGTCGTGGCCGCTTTCCAAGTGGACGACGATCGCCGGGGCGACCGCAAGGTTGCGGCCCTTCTGGGACGCCCTGTCCGTCGCGAAGTAGAATGCATCATCGAGCCAGACCCCCCAGACGGGCGCGGCGTGCGGGCGGCCGTCCGGTCGAGTCGTGGCGACCCAGTAGTTTCGGGCCACCACCCACCAGTCGCGCACGGTGTTCCACGGCAACCGATCGGCGCCGTGTCCCAACACGCCGTAGCTTCCCGGAATCCCGGGGCGAGTGGGGCGGGGTGCCCTCGATCCCTCCGTGGAATCGACCATACGCGACCTCCTCGCAGTCTCGTCCCGCGCGCCGGCCTTCCCTCGCCAGCGTACCATATGCCAGCGCGGCGGATGCGCGCCGGATCAACGTCCGAACAGCCAACCGCCGTTCACGTGGAGCACCTCGCCGGTGACAAACGAGGCCTCCGGCGATGCAAGGTAGCGGACCGCCGCGGCGACGTCCGCGGGATGCCCCGCACGCGCGAGCGGCGTCTGCGCGACCGTCCGTCGTCTGCGTTCGTCCGTCATGCGATCCCCGAAGAACTCGGTGTCGAGCACAAGGCCGGGGGCGACGGCGTTCGCGGTGATGCCCTCTGGGCCGAGTTCCAGCGCGAGGGCATAGGTCAACCCCACCACCCCCGCCTTGGCGGCCGAGTACATGTCTGCGCCTCCGCGAAAGGCCGCGATCGAGCTGACGTTGATGATCCGCGCCCCCGGCCGTCGAAAATGCGGACGCAGTCCGTGGGTCATCAGATACGTCCCGACCAGGTTGATGTCGAGCATCTGACGGGCATGCGCCGCCACCTCGTCCAGCCCGGCGTTCGGGCCGATCGGGGCCGACCCGCCGGCGTTGTTGACGAGGACGTCGACCGCGTCTGAGACGCGGGTGCGGAACCACTCGACGAACTCGCGAACTTGGTCCGGCGCGCCGACGTCGCAGGTGCGCCACGCGATCGCGCCGTGCGTTTGCCCGGACAACTCCGCGGCCGTTTGTTCCAGCACATCCTTCCGCCGACCGAGAATGACCACATGCTCGGCGTCGGCCGTGAAGGCCGCCGCAATCGCACGCCCGATCCCCGTCCCGCCGCCTGTGACGATCACCGTGCGCTTCGACACCGCGCCACCTCCATTTACTTTGATAGTCAAGATAATTATACTTTGAAATTCAAGATACGTCTGCTAGACTTGAACCGTGCGGCGGGCACGCGCACGACGGGCCGCGAGCGTACCGGCGGTCGCGACGGACTCGGTCGATCGAGACCTCGCCGCGTGGCTTCTGGAGTTGCCTGGCGTTGACGCCGGCGTCGAGGCGGCCCGCATGCGCCTGCTGCGGTTGGGACGGCAGCTGGAGCGCGAGCTCGCCGGTACCGCGCGGCGCCACGACATCACGTTGGGGGACTGGGAAACACTGTCGGTGTTGTGTCGCTCGGGGCCGCCCTATCAGTTGAGTCCGGGCCGGCTTGCCCGCGCGCTCGGAGTGACCGCCGGAACGATGAGCGTCCGGCTTGAGCGGCTCGTACGGGCCGGTCTTGTGAAGCCGGCGGCGATCGGCGACGACGCGCGCGGACGGCCCGTGCGGCTGACCGCGGCGGGGCATCGGGTCTGGCGCAAGGCGACGGACGCGCGGACCCACCTGGAGGCCGCGCTCGTCGGGGAGACACTTGGTCGTGACGCCCTCCGAACGCTTAACGCGTTGTTGCGCCGCCTGATGATCCGGTTCGAGTCCAGCCTCGGCGCGCCACCGCTGCGCGGCGAGCTCGAACGATAGGCGCTGCCGAGCGGCAAAGAGGGGAATCCCCCCGCGTGTCAAATCAACGGACACCGTAACAAGCGCGGCACCAGGAGGTGCAGGGGGATGCGAACGGTTGCGGTCGTGATCGCAATCGTGTGTCTCGTGGTCATCTCGCCGGTCACGCAAAACGTCGGCGCCCAGCCGGCGACGATCAAGCTCGGGGCCGTGATCCCGCTGACGGGCCGATACGCTGGCGGCGGCGCGCAGGTTCAGGCAGGGTACCAGATCGCGATCGATGACATCAACGCCCGTGGCGGGGTGCAGGTGGGCGGACGGCGGATGCCGCTGGCGCTGACGGTGCTGGACGACCAGTCCGATCCCACCAAGACCGTCAGCCAGTTCGAAGTGCTCGCGTCGCAGGGCTCGGTCACGTTCCTCGGCGGGTTCGGCAGCGACCTCCACGCCGCCGCGGCGGCGGTGGCGGAAAAGAACAAGATCCCCTATTGCGGTGTGGCGTTCGCGCTCCACGCCGTGCACGAGCAGGGGTTCAAGTATCTCTTCTCCCCGTTCCCGAAGTCGCCGGAGCTCGGCAGCGAGACCTACCGGTTCCTCAACGCCAGCATCCCGGCAGGGCAGCGGCCGCAGCGCGTCGCGATCTTCCAGGAACGCACGGACTGGGGGCGCGAGCTCGGCAACATCTGGACCGCCCGGTCCCGGGAGTACGGGTACCAAGTGGTCCTGCGCGCCGACTACACACCACTGGCGCGGGACCTGTCCGACATCATCCTGCGCGCCAAGAGCGCTGGGGCGGACGCCCTGTTTACGCTTCCCGCGCCGCCGGATGGCATCACCATGATCAAGCAGATGAAGGAGCTGGACTTCGCGCCGAAGGTCATCGTGATGATCCGCGCGGCCGACGCGGTCACGTGGACCCAGGCGCTCGGTAAGGACGGTGAAGGCGTGCTGCTGATGCCGGGCTGGCACCACGACGCGCGGTTCCCCGGCGTGCAGGAGCTCAACGCCAAGCACCAGCAGCGCTTCGGCAGGCCCGCGGACGTGATTGTGGGGCCCGCGTACGCGTGCGTCCAGATCGTCGCGAACGCGATTCAGCGGGCCGGCAAGCTCGACCCCACGGCGATCCGCGACGCGATCGCGACGACCAACATGCCGACGGTCGTCGGCCCGGTGCGATTCCAGCCGGACGGGACGGGGATCGTGTCGACTATCATCGTGCAGTGGCAGGCCGGTCAGCAGCAGATGGTGTGGCCCAAAGACCTCGGCGGGGTGCCCCTCGTGTATCCGTTGGCGCCCTGGCGTGCCCGGTAGCCGCATCCCGCTGCTCGAGGTCGAGGCGCTCTCCAAGACGTTCGGCGGTCTCCGCGCCGTCGACCGTCTTACCTTCGCGGTCGGCGAGGGCGAGATCGTCGGGTTGCTCGGTCCGAACGGTTCGGGAAAAACCACTACGTTCAACTTGGTCGCGGGCGCCCTGCGTCCGGACGGCGGCGAGATCCGCTTCGCGGGGCGCCGGATCACCCGCTCGGCGCCGAGCCTGCGGGCCCATCTCGGCATCGCTCGGACGTTCCAGCTCGTCCGAATGTTCCCGAACCTCACGGTGCTCGAAAACGTCCTGGTCGGCCGCCTCTACGGCCGAGACCGGGTGGCCTCGCCGGTCCAGGCCCGGACGGAGGCGCTCGCGCTGCTGGGACTCGTGGGGGTCGAGCAGAAACATGACGTCCTCGCGGTCAACCTCACGCTGGGTGAGCGCAAGCGGCTCGAGATCGCGCGGGCCCTTGCCGCCCGGCCGCGCCTGCTGTTGCTCGACGAACCGGCGGCGGGGTTGACGCCGCGCGAGGTGGATGCCGCCGTGGCGCTGTTCCGGCGGATCCGAGCGCAGGGGACCGCGATCGCGCTGGTCGAGCATAACGTCCGCGCCGTCCGCGCGCTCTGCGACCGCGTGGTCGTCCTGCACGCGGGCAAGCAGATCGCGCAGGGGACGCCGGCGGAAGTGTTCGCGCACGCGGCGGTCGTGCAGGCCTATCTCGGGAGGCGCTGACCGCGCCGCGACCCCGGCGCCCCCCCCACGCCATGAGCATCCTCGCCCAAAACCTGATCTTCGGCGCGCTGGTCGGCGGCCTGTACGGGCTGGCGGCCGTCGGGCTGTCGCTGGTCTTCGGCGTGCTCAAGATGCTGAACGTCGCCCACGGCGAGCTGCTCATGCTCGGCGGCTACGTCGCGTTCTGGCTGTTCACGCTCTTTCGGATCGATCCGTTTGTGTCGATCGTCCCGAGCGCGCTCGCGCTGTTCCTGGTCGGCGTCGTGCTGTACCGGCTGTTGTTCGCACGGCTCGTCTTCGCCTCGGACGAGACGAAGTTGAAGAACTCGATTCTCATCGGCTTCGGCGTGAGCCTGGTGCTGCAAACGCTCGTCCTCATCGCCTGGACGGCGGACGAACGGTCAGTGACGACTGCGGCCGCGGGCGCGGTCCTCCCGGTCGGCGACGTCGTGGTGCCGCTCGCGCGCCTCGGCGCCCTCGCCGTGGCGTTTCTCACCCTCGGCGGACTGCACCTCTTTCTCCAATACGCCCGGCTGGGTCGGGCGATCCGCGCGACGGCCGACGACGTCGAAGGCGCGTATCTCTCCGGGGTCCCCGTGCCAGCCGTGTTCCTCATGACGTTCGGCCTGGGGAGCGCGCTGGCCGGCATCGCGGGGGCGCTGGTGAGCACGACGGACGCGGTGAGCCCGTCGATCGGGCTGAGCTGGACGCTCAAGGCGCTGATCGTCGTCGTCCTCGGCGGGGTCGGGCACATGTTCGGGACGTTCGTCGCCGGCGTGTTCCTCGGCGTGGCCGAGTCCGCGAGCGGCTTCCTCCTCGGCAACGCGTACCGGGAAATCATGGGCCTCGTGCTGTTCCTGCTCGTCCTCAGCCTGCGACCCCAGGGGTTGTTCGCGAGAGAGTGACGATGCGGCCGTCCACGCTCCTGTCCGGCGTTGGCCTGGCGTGCGGCGGCGCGGCCGTCGTCCTGCTGCCCGTGCTGACCGCGAATCAGGCGATCCTGTCCTGGGCGTTCCTGGTGCTGCTGTACGCCGCCCTGGCGCAGAGCTGGAACCTGCTGGGAGGGTTCGCCGGGCAGGTCAACCTCGGCCACGCGGCGTTCTTCGGCCTTGGGGTGCTGGTGACGCGGACGCTGTGGCTCGGGGGAACGCCGATCGCCGTCGCGCTGCTCGCGGGCACGGGTGCGGCCACCGCGGCGGGGGTCATCGTCGGCGCGCCGTCGCTGCGCCTCCGCGGCCCGTACTTCGCGATCGGGACGCTGGCGGTCGCCGAGATTCTCCGCATCACCGTGGGCAACGCCCTGCCGGACGTCTCCACCCTCCCCGCGAGATCCCTCGCCGCCTACACCCTGGCGCCGCGGTACTATCTCGCCCTGCTCGTCATGGGACTGGTGACCGGGGCCGCGTGGTGGCTCACGTCGTCGCGCTTCGGGCACGGCGTCGTTGCCGTTCGGGAGGATGAGGCCGTTGCCGAGGCGATCGGCGTCGACGCGTTCCGGCACAAGCTGTGGGTGTTCGCGCTCAGCAGCTGCTTCGCGGGGATGGTCGGCGGGGTGTTCGCGTATTACCATCTCAGCTTCTACCCGGCGCTGGCGTTCGGCCCGCTGTGGACGTTCGACCCGCTGGTGATCGTCTACCTCGGCGGCGTAGGCACGGTGTGGGGGCCGCTGATCGGCGCGGTGTTCTTTCTGGTGTTGCAGGAGGCCCTCTCGCTGCAGGTTGGCGAGCTCCACCTCCTCGTTTTCGGCGTCCTGTTCATCGTCGTGGTGATCGCGCTGCCGGGCGGGTTCGTCGAGGCGCTGCGCGGGCTCCGGCGGTCGGGGGCGCGGTGGCTGCGGACGGGCGTTGGGGCCAGGTCCCAGCCGCCGCCGTAGCCGCGCCGGGGGCGTCCCCGGGGGCACCGGAAGGACCGGCCCCCAGGGTGTCGAAGAGCCGCCCCATCCCTCGGGATGGCGGATGGCGTGATCCTGCCGGCGTCCGAGCGGGGTGGTGGGCGCCGGCAGGCGTCCATCGTGTTCAAGGAGGAACCAGCATGGCGACCGTTCATCGAGCCGATCACGTGGGCAGTTTCCTGCGCCCCCCTGAACTGCTCGAGGCCCGCCGTGCCGCGGTCGACCCGGAGCGCCTGCGGGCGATCGAGGACGGTCAGATCCTGCGCGTGCTCGCGAAACAGCAGGAGTTGGGGTTCGACGTCTTCACCGACGGCGAGTTGCGCCGCCGGAACTTCATGAGCGACTTTACGGACGCCGTCGCGGGCTTCGACCTCGGGGACGCCGTGGACCGGACGTGGCGCTCAGGCGGCCCCGGGGCTGCCGTGAGCGGCGTCACCGGCATCGTCAACGCGAAGCTCCGTTCCCTGCGGCGTCTCACCGGGCACGAGCTGCCGTTTCTCCGCGAGCACTGCCCGGGGGCGATCAAGATCACGTTGCCGAGCGCGACGCAGTTCCCCGCGATCGCGTACAAGCGAGGGATCACCGACGCCGTCTACCGGAGCCCGTCCGATCTGCTCTGGGACATCGTGGCCATCATGAAGCAGGAGACCGCGGCGCTGGCCGCCGACGGCGTCCCGTACATCCAGATCGACGCGCCCCGCTACAGCTACTACGTCGATCCCAAGTGGCGGCAGTTCATCCAGAGCGAGATGAAGATGGATCCGGACACGGCGCTGGACGAGGCGATCCGTGCGGACAACGCGTGCTTTGAGGCGGCGCGGCGCCCGGGCGTCACGCTGGCGATCCACCTGTGCCGCGGGAACAACCGCAGCCACTGGTATGCGGAGGGCGGCTACGATCCGATCGCGGAGAAGCTATTCGGCACGCTCGAGGTCGACCGGTTTCTCCTCGAGTACGACGACGAGCGCTCCGGCACGTTCGCTCCGCTCCGGTTCATCCCCCGCGGCAAGACCGTCGTGCTCGGGCTCGTGAGCAGCAAGCGCCCGCAACTCGAGTCGACGAGAGACCTGATCGCCAGGATCGAGGAGGCGGCGCGGTACGTGCCGCTCGACTGCCTGGCGCTGAGCCCGCAGTGCGGCTTCGCCTCCACCATGGAGGGCAATCTGCTCTCCGAGGACGACCAGTGGGCGAAGCTGCGGCTCGTCGCAGACACGGCGCGAGAGGTCTGGCGCTAGCCTGTGGAGAAGGTCGAGCCGCGCGGGACCTCGAGGTGCGCGGAGAGAGGTGAGGCTGACACGATGGCGTCCGCTCGGCGTCGTGGCGGTCCGACGGACACGCGGTTTGACGCGGGGAAACGGGTGCGCACGGAGGTGCTCGGCGCGGACCACGTCGCCCGGTCGGAAGTCCGACAAACGCCGCTCGACGCGGACTTCCAGCGGTTCATCACCGAGGTGGCCTGGGGCTCCGTCTGGGCCCGCCCGGATCTCGACCGGCGCACGCGGAGCCTCGTGACGATCGCGATCCTGGCGGCCCTGGGCCGCCGCGAAGAACTGGCGCTCCACCTCCGCGCCAGCCGCAACGTCGGCGTCGAGCCGGCGAAGATCACCGAGGTGTTGCTGCACGTGGCTGCCTACGCGGGGATTCCCGCCGCGAACACGGCGTTCGCGGTGGCCAAGGCGGAGTTGGAGCCCGCGCCGCCGCCGCGACCGGCGACCCGGCGGCAGGGGCGGTCGAGGGGGAGGGTGCGTCGATGACGCCGATCGGGCGAGACGCGGAGGTGTTCCCACCGTACCTGTACGAGGCGTATCGCGCCACGATCCGCCGGTCGCCGTACGAGACGCTGATCGAGTTCCGCCCGACGCTCTCGGAGCTCACGGGGCCGGGCCCGGCGGTCAGCGCCGTGACGCCAGAAGACGCGGATCTCACGCGTAACGCGGGCACGGGCGGCGAGGCGATCGGCGAGCGCATCATCGTCACCGGCCGGGTGTTGACCGGCGACGGGGAACCGGTCCCAGGTACGCTGGTCGAGGTCTGGCAGTGCAACGCGGCGGGCCGCTACCGCCACCGCGTCGACCAGCACGGCGCGCCGCTCGACCCGAACTTCCTGGGCATCGGGCGGTGCCTGACGGACGCCCAGGGCGCGTACCGGTTCACGACGATCAAGCCGGGCGCGTATCCGTGGGAGAACCACGAGAACGCCTGGCGGCCGGCGCACATCCACTTCTCCCTGTTCGGGCCGTCGTGGCTGTCGCGCCTGATCACGCAGATGTACTTTCCGGGGGATCCGCTGCACGCCCTCGATCCGATCATGAACTCGATCCCGACCGCGGAGGCGCGGGCGCGTCTCGTCGCCGCGTACGCCCACGACGTCACGCAGCCGCGCTGGGCGCTCGGGTACCGGTTCGACGTTGTCCTGCGGGGCCCCACGGCGACGCCGTTCGAGCCCTTCGAGCCGGCCGCGGGCGCGCGATGACAGTCCGCGGCCTGACCCCGTCCCAAACCGTGGGGCCGTTCTTCCACGGGATCGTCGGCGACGGCGCGAACGTGCTCGTGACGCCCGAGACGCAGGGGGACCGCGTCCGGGTCGAGGGGCGGGTGTACGACGGCGATCGCGCGCCGGTGCGCGACGCGATCGTAGAGATCTGGCAGGCCAACGCCCGCGGGCGTTACCGGCACCCGATCGACCGGCGGTCGGTGCCGCTCGACCCCGCCTTTGTCGGGTTCGGACGCGCGGCCACCGACGACGCCGGGGCGTATTGGTTCGAGACCGTGAAGCCCGGCCTCGTGCCGTTCACCGCGGACACGTGGCAGGCGCCTCACATCAACGTCGCGGTCTCCGCGCGCGGCCTCCTCAACCACCTGCTGACGCGGATCTACTTCGAGGACGAACCGGGAAACCTCGAGGATCCGGTCCTGCAACGGGTGCCCGAGCACCGGCGACGCACGCTGGTCGCCGCGCGCGGGGCGGCCGGTGGCCGTGTCGTCTACCGCTTCGACATCGTGCTCCAGGGCGACGCGGAGACGGTCTTCTTCGATCTGTGACGTCCTCCCGGCGGCCCGCGCCGCTGGATTTCCTCGTGATGGGAGGTCGCGCAGCATGGCGCGCGCGCTGCCGCGTGCAACGGGTCGGCATGTCTTCCCGAGCCTGACGCCCGCGGCGCTCCCGCGGTCCGGGTCGCAGGATTTCGGAGGCCGGCGGAGCCCGGCGTGGTTCCCCGGGTGAGCGATCTCGGAGCGGCGATGTTCGCATCGCCGGAGCTGTCGCGTCTGTTCTCGGCCCCGGCGCACCTGCAGCGAATGCTCGATGTCGAGGCCGCGCTGGCGCGGGCCGAGGCGCGAGCCGGACTGATCCCTGCCGAAGCGGCCGACGCGATCGCCGCCCGCTGCCGGCTCGACCTGTTCGACGTCGAGGCGGTGTACCGGGACGCGGTGCTGGCCGCCTCCCCCGCGGTGCCTCTCGCGCGCATGCTGACCGCGCTCGTCGGCGGCGAGGCGGGGCGGTTCGTCCATTGGGGCGCCACGAGCCAGGACGTGATCGACACCGCGGCGGTGCTGCAGATGCGCGACGGCCTTCGCTTCGTGACCGCGCGGGTGTTCGACGTCGCGGCGGCGTGCGCCGCTCTGACGGAGCGGCACCGACGCACGCCGATGGTAGGCCGAACGCTGCTGCAGCAGGCCGTGCCGATCACGTTCGGGCTGAAGGCGGCGCGGTGGCTCGGGCTGACGACCCGCTCGGTGGAGCGGCTGGCAGGGCTGCGGGCGCGCGCGCTCGCCGTCCAGTTCGGCGGCGCGGCGGGCACGCTGGCATCGCTCGACCGGAACGGCGTCCGCGTGATGGAGCTGCTCGCCGCAGAGTTGGGGCTCGCGGTGCCCGAGCTTCCGTGGCACGCCGAGCGGGACCGGATCGCGGAGATCGCCGCCGCGCTCGGCATCGTCGCCGGGGCGATGGCGAAGATCGCGACCGACGTGGCGCTGCTCGCGCAGACGGAGGTCGGCGAGATCGCGCCCGCCTCGGGGGAGGCGGGCCGGTCCTCCGCGATGCCCCACAAGCGCAACCCGGTGGACGCAACCGCGGCGCTCGCCGCCGCGCGGCTCGCGATCGGCGTCGTGCCCGTGATCTTTCACGCGATGGTGCAGGAGCACGAGCGCGCGGTCGGCGGCTGGCAGGCGGAGTGGCGGGCGGTGCCCGAGCTCTTTCGGTTCACCGGGGGCGCCGTGGAGGGAGTCTCCCGCGCGTTGCGGACCCTCGCGGCCGACCCCGACCGGATGGCGGCGAACCTAGCGCTCACAGGCGGGTTGATCATGGCGGAGGCGCTGACAATGGCGCTTGCGCCGCACGTTGGGCGGGACGCGGCGTACCGGCTCGTGCAGGCCGCGTGCGATCGCGCCGCGGGGACGGGCGCTGATCTCCGCACCGTCGCCGCGGGAGACGAACGGATTCGTGCCGTGCTTTCCCCGGACGCGATGGCGAGGGCGTTCGACGCGTCGGAGTACGTCGGGAGCGCCGAGGCGTTCATCGACCGGGTGCTCGCGCATTTTCAGGCGGTGCAGGCGGCGGAGGCCACCGGGGCGTAGCGATGCGCACGCAGGTGGGCATCGTGGGAGCGGGACCCTCGGGGCTGCTGCTTTCGCATCTGCTCCATCTTCGCGGCATCGAGTCCGTCGTCGTGGAGCTCCGAAGCCGGCGCTATTGCGAAAATCGCATTCGCGCGGGCGTCCTCGAGCAGGGCACGGCGGACCTGTTGTCGACGTCGGGGGTGGGCGGGCGCATGGCGCGCGAAGGGCTCGTTCACCATGGCATCGTGCTGCGCTTCGGCGGTCGAGACCACCGAATCGACTTGAGCGGTCTCACCGGCGGGCGGACGATCACGGTGTACGGTCAGCACGAGGTCGTGAAGGACCTGATCGCCGCGCGCCTGAACACGGGCGGCGATGTCTTCTTCGAGGTCCAGGACGTCGAGGTGCTCGACGTCGACACGCCGGCGCCGCGGATCCGATTCGGCCGCGCGGGGACCGCCCAGGAGCTCCGGTGCGACTTCATCGCCGGGTGCGACGGGTTTCACGGCGTCTGCCGTCCCACGGTGCCGCCCGGCGTGCTCACGGCCTACGAGCACACGTTTCCGCTCGCCTGGCTCGGCATTCTCGCCCAGGTGCCCCCCGCGTCCGAAGAGCTGATCTACTCGAGCCACGAACGGGGGTTCGCACTCCTCAGCATGCGGTCGCCGGAGCTTTCGCGCCTGTACCTGCAGTGCGCCCCGGACGAGGACATCAACGGGTGGCCGGACGAGCGAATCTGGGACGAACTGCGGCGGCGGTTCGAGCGGGACGACGCCTGGACGCTCAGGGACGGACCGGTGGTGCAGAAAGGGATTACCGCGATGCGCAGCTTCGTCGTCGCGCCGATGCAGTACGAGCGGCTCTTCCTCGTGGGCGACGCCGCGCACATCGTGCCGCCGACCGGCGCCAAGGGGTTGAACCTCGCGGCCGCCGACGTCGTGGTTCTCACCCGGGCGCTCGAAGCGTTCTACGCGGCCGGGCGGACCGACCTCTTGGCGCGTTACTCCGAGGTCTGCCTGCGGCGCGTCTGGAAGGTGCAGCGGTTCTCGTGGTGGATGACGTCGATGCTTCACCGGTCCAACGACGGGGAATTCTTCGACCGGCTCCACCGAGCCGAGCTCGACTACATCACCGCTTCCCGGGCCGCGTCGACGGCACTCGCCGAGAACTACGTCGGCCTACCGTTCGACGACGACTGAGGGCGGGCGCCCGCTCACCGCCGTCCGCGGCCGGGGGATCGCTCCGCGGCACCGCGCTCGACGGCCTGGGGCCACACCGACGGCGGGACGAGTGCGACCCCTTCCATAAGACGCCGCGCGGTCCTGCGGGTGATCACTCGGTCGACGACCCACTCGCCGTCGCGCCGCCGGACCTCGGCGCCGACTTCGATCACCCCCGACGGGTGGCCGATTCTCACCGTCCGCGCTCCCGGGTCACCGGGGCGCGCGGCCGCGTGGACGAGGGTGCCCTCGATTTGGGCGGCGACGGCGGTGCAGATCGCGCCGGTCAGCGCGTACGTGCGGTGCAGCCGCCCCATGGTCATGATTCGGCCGACGAGGTCGATGTCGTCCGCGGCGACCCGGCCGCCGCGCGCGGACGTGTACGCCGCGGGCGGGGAGACGAACGCGACTTTCGGCACGCCCGGGCTCGTCGCGGTCGCGTCCTCCGGCGTCTTCACGAGGCGGAAGCGGACCGCGGCGTGGGCGCGGACCGCCTCGATCTTCGCCAGCATCGCCGGATCGCCGTCCACCTGGTCCGGCATTTCCGGTCCGCGAAGTCCGAGATCGGCGGGGCGCAGGAACACCACGGGGTTCGCGGCGTCGACCAGCGACACGGTGACCGGTCCGAGCCCGGGCACGTCCAGTGACTCGACCGGCAGATGGGTCGGCAGCAGATGGCCCGTCATCGCCCCCGCCGGGTTGATGAACTCCAGTTGAATCATCGCGCCGGTCCCCGGCACGCCGTCGATCGCAAGATCGCCCTCGACCTGCGGGGATCGATCGTCCGTGGGCACGCGCGCGACGATGAGCTTGCGGGTGTTCGTTTGCCAGACGCGGACCGTGGTCACCGGGTCGGTGGCCCGCACGAGGCCCTCCTCGATGGCAAAGGGGCCGACGGCGGACGAGATGTTGCCGCAGTTGCCGCCGTAGTCGATGAGCGGCGCCGTGATGCCGACCTGGCCGAACGTATAGTCCACGTCCGCGTCGGGCACGGAGGCGGGGCCGATGATCGCGGTCTTGCTCGTCACGGACGTGGCGCCGCCGAGACCGTCGATTTGGCGGCCGTAGGGGTCACCACCCCCGAAGATCTTGAGGATGACCCGGTCTCTGGTCTCGGGGTCTCGCGGGAGGTCGGCCTCGTGGAAGAACACCGCCCGGCTCGTCCCGCCCCGCATCACAACCGCTCGCACGCGGCGCTGCATGCGACCGTCACCTCCGTGGATCCGTGGCGCGCCCGGCACCGCTGCCGCACGAATCGTCGTGTCGCATTATAGCACGTGGCCTCGATCGAGACCGTCGCTCGTGTCTCCGAGTTCGCCGCCCGCATGGTCGAGCGGCAGGAATCTTCTTGGAGCCTGCGAACCGAAGATAGGCCTGATCTGCACGGTATTGCACAATATGCAACAACCCGCGCCGTCGTCTGGGCCGCAGCCAGCGACCGGCGGCGTGTGAGGGAGGAGATTCGCGTTGACGATCGACCCACGTGGCCGCGCCGCCGCCGTGGGCTCGTGGCCGGGTCCGACCATGACCCCCGCGCGCCCGGG
>DASQGM010000078.1:0-1959 GCA_035632615.1 bacterium
CACCCGCCAGGAGCGCGCGCCGGCTCAGCTTCCCCTGTGAGTGCGATCCGGATCGTGCCATCCTGCACCCCCTCCTTACCCCCACCGTCAGGCGAGGTTCCGTGTTGATTCCATGCACCGCCCCGATCCCCTTGTACGAAGCCCCGGGGGGACGCCCGGCTACCCTCGCGGCCGCCCCGCCGGGACCGGCGCGGAAGGGGCGGAATCGCCCGAGTTGATCGACACGCTGCCGTGCCCCCGGTCGGTGTCCCGCGCGGCCTCCCAGACCGTCGTGCCGAGGACCGTGTGCCGTGGCTCGAAGAACCGCCGGATCGTCTCCGTGTTGCCGTAGGAGTCCGGGAGCGCCTCCTCGCCGGCCGCGACGTCGAACACGGTGAACCGCGCCGGAACCCCCGCGGCGCACCCGCCCCACCCCTCGATCCCGAGAAAGCGCGCCGGCGCGGTCGTCGAACGCGCAACGACATCCTCGACGGTCATGCCCACGGTGAGCATCTTGCTCATCGTGGTCGGCATGTCCCACACCGGGCCGGCCGCGTTGCCGATGTGGAGGTCCGTGCTGATCGTCGTCGGCAGCAGCCCGTGCGCGATCGCAAACCGCGCCGTGCCGTAGTGGAAGCTGCCCTGTCCGTGCCCCACGTCGATCCAGAGCCCCGCCTGCACCATCTCGCGCATCCGGCGGAAGTGGGGCGGCTGACGGTCGATCGCGTTCGTGAGCTTGCCCGTGAAGCAGTGGGTGATCATGTCGCCGGGCTCGAGCACGTCGAAGATCTCATCGAGCGTCGGCGGCGCCTCGCCGATGTGCACGACGAGCGGCAGCCCGAGCGCCCGCGCGACCGTCTTCGCCACGCGTACGGGCGTCATCCCCCACTCGCCGACGACTTGGTCGCTCGCCCGGATCTTGATGCCCTTGATGAGGCCGCGGTGGGCCTCGGCGACCTGCGCCGTGCGCACGGGATCGAGCACGGCATCGCCGATCAACTCGCTGACCCGGTTCGCGGCGACCAGCCCGATCGTGCTGATGTTGAGGTAGGCCAGGATCGGGAACGGCGAGGGATCGATCAGGAACTCCTTGAACCCGGCGAAGTTCGCTTCGCCGGCGCTCCCGCAGTCCACGACGAGCCCGACGCCGCGGGCGGGCCCGACCCGCGCCGGGCGGAGCGACAGCCAGGTGCCGCCGTAGTAGCAGTGAACGTGCAGGTCGATCCACGCGGGCGAGATCCACGCCCCGTTGAGCGTCAGCACCCGGTCGAACGGGCGCCGGCCGTCCCACCGGCCCGCCAGGCCGACCGTCCCGTCGCGCTCGATCCCGATGTCCACCGCTGCGCCGTGCGGCATCCCGTCGAGGTGCATCGCCCGGCCGTCGCGCAGCAGCACGCTGCCGTCGTTCGTCACCCGCCGTGCCTCCTTGCCCGCGCTACGAGTACCGGAGGCGCGGGTCGAGAAAGTCGCGGAGTCCGTCGCCGAGCAGGTTAAGGCTCAAGACGCTCAGGACGATCGCCGCGCCCGGGAAGATGCTGATCCACGGAGCCTGCCGGAGATACACCTGGCCCTGGCTGATGATGCCGCCCCACGTCGCGATCTGCGGCGGGATCCCCACCCCGAGGAAGCTCAGCGCCGCCTCGCCGAGCATCGCGTAGGCAGTGATGAACGTCGCCTGCACGATCACGGGCGACGCGCTGTTGACGAGGATGTGACGCGCGAGGATGCGCGCCCCTCGCGCCCCGACCGCGCGCGCCGCCTCGACGTACTCCTGGGACGCGATCACGAGCACGGCCCCCCGCACGACCCTGGCGACGCGCGGCGTGTAGACGAAGCTCAACGCCAGGACGACGTTCCGGGCGCTGGGGCCGAGCGACGCCATGAGCGCGATCGCCAGAAGGATGTCCGGAAACGCCATGACGCCGTCCATCACCCGCATCAGGATCCGGTCCGCACGCGGGTTCGTCCCCGCGACGAGCC
>DASQGM010000079.1:0-26954 GCA_035632615.1 bacterium
CCTCATCCTGATCTTCATCTTCTCGCTGCACCTGGAGCTGCTCCCCGCCGCCGGCGGTGGAGATCTCGCGCACCTCATCATGCCGACGGTCGCGCTCGGCCTCGGGGCGGCCGCGATCGTGGCGCGGCTGACCCGCTCCAACATGCTCGAGGTGCTGCGGATGGAGTACGTCAACACCGCCCGCGCCAAAGGGCTCGGCGGCCGCACGGTCGTGCTGCGGCACGCCCTGCTCAACGCCCTGATCCCGGTGATCACGATCTTCGGACTCCAGTTCGGCGCGCTGCTCGCGGGCACCGTTTTCATCGAGTCGGTGTTCGGCCGCCCGGGGCTCGGCCGGCTCGTGGTCAACGCGATTCAGAACAAAGACTTCCCGCTCGTGCAGGGATGCGTGCTGATCTTCGCCCTGGGCTACGTGTTCGTCAACCTGCTCGTGGACGTCGCGTACGCGGTCGTCGACCCGCGGATCCGCTATGGCTGAGACGCTGGCGGCGCGCGCCGTTGTCCACCGCACCCGCGCCCGGACGCGGTGGCAGATGCTCGCCCCCCGCATCCGGCGGCACAAAGGCCTGCTCGTCGGGCTCGGCATCGTGCTCTTCCTCGTTGCGGCGGCGCTGCTGCGCAATACCGTGGCGCCGCAGAGCCCGATCAAGATCGACATCACCGCGGCGCTGCAGACGCCGAACCGCGCGCACTGGTTCGGGACGGACCAGTACGGGCGCGACGTGTTCAGCCGCGTCGTGCACGGCGCCAGCATCTCGCTCACCGTCGGGGGGATCGCCGTGGGGATCTCCGCGACCGTGGGCACGACAGTCGGGCTCGTCGCCGGCTTCTACGGCGGGACGGTGGACAGCCTGCTGATGCGGATCGTCGACGTCCTGCTCGCGTTCCCCGGGATCCTGCTGGCGCTGGGCATCGTCAGCGTGCTCGGGCCGAGCCTGCAAAACCTGATGATCGCGGTCGGGATCTCGGGTATTCCGTTGTACGCGAGGCTGGTGCGGAGCACCGTGCTGGTCGCACGGCAGCAGCTCTACGTCGAGGCGGCCCGGGCGTTCGGCGTCCCGATCCCGGTGATCCTCGTCCGGCACCTGCTGCCCAACGTCGTCGCCCCGATCATCGTCGCGGCTACGCTGGGCATGGGGACGTCGATCCTGGCGGCTGCCGGGCTTTCGTTCGTCGGCCTCGGCAGCCAGCCGCCGACGCCGGAGTGGGGCCGCATGCTCACCGAAGGGCGCGACTACCTCCGGGACGCGTGGTGGATCTCCACGTTTCCGGGCGTCGGCATCATGATCACGGTGCTCGGCGTCAACCTGCTCGGCGACGGACTCCGAGACGTGCTGGATCCCCGGCTGCGGGTGTAGGGGCCGGACGCGTCCGGCGGCCGCGACGTCCGAACCGACTCGCCGAGGAAGGGGGATCCGTCGATGCCGACGCACGATCTCGTGGTTCGAGGGGGACTCTGCGTCACGGCCGCCGGCACCTCGCGGACCGACATCGGCATCCGCCGGGGCCGCGTCGCGCAAATCGGCGGGGAGATGGCGGGGGCACGCGAGATCGACGCGGCGTCCTATCTCGTGCTCCCCGGCGGCGTCGACGTCCACGTCCACCTGACGAATCCCCCGGGGCGCGCGTCCCAGCAGGGGCCGGCCTGGGTGGACGACCTGACGACGGGATCGTCCGCGGCCCTGGCCGGCGGCATCACGACCCTCGGCAACATGACGTTCCTGGGCGACGGCGAACTCCCCCTGGCCGGGCTGGCGCGCGAGGCGCTCCTCGTGCGCGAGCAGGCCATCGCCGACTTCATCCTGCATCCGGTCTTCCGCGAGCCGACGCCCGCCGCCCTCGACCAGATCCCGCTGTTGCGCGAGCGCGGACACACGACCATCAAGTTCTTCATGAGCACGCCGACGTTCGACCGGTACGCGCCGGTGTTCCTCGAGGCGACGGCCAGGGCCGGCGAGGCGGGACTCATGACGATGATCCACTGCGAAGACTACGCCATCATCGATCGCGCGACGCGCACGCTCGTCGCCAGCGGGCGGGGCAGTCTTCGCCACTACGCCGACAGCCGGCCCATCGTGTCCGAGGTCGTGGCCACGGAGCGCGCGGTCGCCCTTGCCGCCGCCACCGGCGCGCCGGTGTACGTGGTGCACCTCTCGTCCGCCGGCTCGCTCGACGCGTGCCGGCGCGGACAGGCGGCGGGGCTGCCGGTCTACGTGGAGACGCGGCCGCTCTACCTGTACCTGACCCGGGAGCGGTTCGACGAGCCCGACGGTGCGAAGTACGTCGGGCAGCCGCCGCTGCGCGAGGCGGGCGACGTCGCGGCGCTGTGGGCCGGGCTCGCGCAGGGATCCGTCCACACCGTGTGCAGCGACCACGCGCCGTGGAGCCTGGCGGCGAAGCTCGATCCCACGCTGTCGGTCGCGGAGCTTCGGCCCGGGGTGGAGAACCTCGAGACGCAACTCCCGCTCCTGTACTCGGAGGGCGTCCGCGCGGGAAGAATCTCGCTCGAGAGGTTCGTCGAGGTCACGTCCACGAACGCCGCGAAGCTGTTCGGCCTGTACCCGCAGAAGGGCTGCCTCGCGGTCGGCAGCGACGCCGATCTCGTCCTCTTCGATCCCGAACAGACCCGCACGATCGGGGCGCCGCAGCACTCCCGGTGCGATTACTCGGCGTTCGCGGGGCGCGAGGTCACGGGCTGGCCTGTGATGACGCTCCGGCGAGGCGAGGTCGCCTTCGACCGCGGCCGCATCACCGCCGCGCCGGGCACCGGGCGGTTGCTGTCGGGCGGCCACGTGCGCGCGCTCTAGTGAGGTCGGCGCGACCGACCACTCGGTGGTGACGCTCCGTCACGCCGCCGGCGAAGACTTGCGGAAGCCCAGGTGCACGCGGCATGAACCCACGCCCCCCGGGTCGAAGACAGCCCGGATCGCGACCCACCGCGTGCGCGACCGTCCCCGCGTGTTTCCGGCGGCGGCGCGACGCTGTGGGCCGACTCGTGGAGGTGAGAGGATGCGCAACACCGTGTTGATCGAGGAGATGACGTGGCCAGAGGTGCGCGATGCGATCGCCGGCGGCAAGCGCCGCGTGATCGTGATGCTCGGGGCGATGGAGCAGCACGGACCGCACATGCCGATCGGCGTGGACACGTACCTCGGCTACGCGACCGGCACGCGCCTCGCGCGCCGCCTCGGGGACGCGCTGGTGGCCCCCGTGGTGAGCCTCGGGTACTCGACCGGCCACCTCCCGATGGCGGGCACCGTCAGCATCGCGGAGTCCGTCCTCGAGGCGACGATCCTCGATGTCTGCCGCTCGCTCGCCCACCACGGGTTCAAGGAGATCATCCTGCTGTGCAGCCACGGCGGCAACTACCGCGCGCTGCGGGAGGCCCTCCCGAAACTTCGGAAGGAGCACGAGGGGATCCGGATCTCGGCGATCACGGACTTCGACGAGTGGCTGGAGAACACCAAACAGTTCGCGGCGCGCGAGGGCCTCGAGATGGCCCGGCTGGGCGTCCATGCCGGCCAGGGCGAGACGTCGATGATGCTCGCGCACCGGCCGGATCTCGTGCAGATGGACAAGGCGTGCGAGGGGTTCACCGGGGACGCGTCGATCCGGTGGCGCTCGAAGGTCCCGCCGCCCATGAACGAGACCAGCCCGACGGGTATCCTCGGCGACGCGCGGAACTCCACCCCGGCGCTCGGCGAGAAAATCTTCGCCGACCGGATCGAGCGCATCGCGAAGATGATCGAAGCGGGCGAGCTCGCGGGTTGATGTCGGCGTCCCCGCCCGCCTCGACGTGGCGGGTCGTCCGCGGGTCTCGCCTCATCGACGGCACCGGCGCGCCCGCGACCTCGGACCCCGTGGTGGTCGTGCGCGACGGCGCCATTCACAGTGTGCACCAGGGCCGCGTGCCGGGGGACGTGCCCGCCGGCACGCCGGTGATCGATCTCCCCGACCACACGCTGCTGCCCGGGTTGATCGACGCGCACGTCCACCTGGTGCTCCCGGGCGACGGCACGCCGTTCGAGTCCAGCATGCGCGAGCCCGACGGCGTGCTCGTCGCGATCGCCTTCGCCAACGCGCAGACCGCGCTCGCCTCGGGGATCACGACGCTGCGCGACTGCGGAGGCCGGCGCGACACCACCGTGCATCTGCGGCGCGCCCAACACCTGGGCTACATATCGCTGCCGCGGCTGCACCTCTGCGGCCGCCCGATCACGATCACCGGCGGACACTGCTGGTACTTCGGCGGCGAAGCGGACGGTCCCGATGACCTCCAGCGCATGGTCCGCGCGCTGCTCAAGGACGGCGTGGACTACATCAAGATCATGGCCACGGGCGGCGGGACCGTCGGCACCATGTCGTGGCTTCCGTCGTTCTCGGAGGACGAACTGCGCGTGGCCGTCCGCGAGGCGCACCGGTTCGGACGTCGCGTGGGCATTCACTCGCTGTGTGCGGCCGCGACGCGCTCGGTTCTGGCCGTGGGCGCCGACCAGATCGAGCACTGCAACTTCCTCGCGGACGCCGCAGGACTCCAGGAGTTCGATCCGCAGGTCGCGGAGGAGGTCGCGCGCGCCGGCACGCCCGTGACGACGACGCTCGCCGTCGGCCACTACGTCGTCGCGGCGCTGCAAGCGCACGCGCGTCGCACCCCGGCGGAGCAGGCGGACCTGGACCGGCGGCGGCGGACCTTCGAGAACAACCTCGAACACTTCCGGCAGATGCGCCGTGCCGGCGTCCGCCTCGTCGCGGGCACGGACGCGGGGTGGCGGTTCACGCCGTTCAACGGCCTCGCCACCGAGGTGGCGCTGCTGCGCGAGGTCGGCGCCAGCGCGCCCGAGGCGATCGCCGCCGCAGCATCGGTCGCGGCCGACGCGATGGGTCTCGCCGGCGTCACCGGCGCCGTGCGGGAGGGGCTCGCGGCGGATCTGATCGCGGTGCCGGGCGACCCGGCGTCCGACGTCACGGCGCTGCGTCGCCCGGCGCTGGTGATGCAGGAGGGACGCATCGTGCGGGAGCCGGTCTCATCGACGGCCTCGCCGGTCCCCGGCCTGCCGGCGCGTGCGTAGGAGGTCGATGCGCGGGAATATCGTCGGGGCGCAAGGAGTAGATCACGCTGAAGTGTGAACACAACGCACCGACGATACGCCCCGCTCGTGGCGCCTCGCCGGCCGAACGGTGATGGTCATGCGTGGGCGCCGAGCCTACGCGGCCGAGATCCCGTACATCGCACCGAACTTCGCCTTCAGATAGGCCAGATAGGGTTCCGGCGTCAGCGGACTGCCCGTTGCGCGCGCGAGCAGGTCCCGCGGGAAGAACTTCCTCCCGTACGCGTGGACGTGCTCCCGCAGCCACCCGAGGAGCCCCCGGAACTCTCCGTGGCGGATCTGGTCCGTGAGATCGGGGTGCGCGCGCCGGGCGGCCTCGAACAACTGGACTGCGGCGACGCTGCCCAGCGTGTATGACGGGAAGTACCCGATCGACCCGCCCGCCCAGTGCGTGTCCTGCAGCACCCCGTCGGTATCCGTCGGCGGGGTCGTCCCCAGGTACGAGACCATCTTGGCGTTCCATGCCTCCGGAAGGTCCGCCACCCGCAGCGCCCCGGTGAGCACCGCCTGCTCCAGCTCAAACCGCAGGATGATGTGGAGGTTGTACGTGATCTCGTCCGCGTGGATGCGGATGAGGCTCGGCTCCACGCGGTTGATCGAGGCGTAGAACGCGTCGACATCCACTCCCTCAAGCTGCGCGGGAAACGCCCCGCGCAGCGAGGGGAACGCGTACTCCCAGAACGCCCGGCTGCGCCCGACCAAATTCTCCCACAGCCGCGACTGCGACTCGTGGATGCCGTAGCTCGCCCCGTCGGCCAGCGGCGTGCGTTGGAGCGACGCGGGGACGCCCTGGTTGTACATCGCGTGGCCGGCTTCATGAAAGATCGCGAAGATCGCCCCGAGGCCGGGCCGCTGAAACCGCGTGGTGATCCGCACGTCGTCGCGGCTGAAGCCGGTGGAGAAGGGATGCGCCGACGTGTCGAGACGGCCGCGCGTCGTATCGTACCCAAACGCCTCGGCCATCGCGAGACCGAAGGCGCGTTGTGGAGCCTCCTCGTACTCGCGGGCGAGCGCGTCCGCGGCCGGGCCGGACCGCGCGGCGATGGCGCGCACAAGCGGCACCGTCACCTCGAGCAACCGGTCGAACAGCGCCTTGACCTCGCGCGAGGTCATCTCCGGTTCGTAGTTGTCCATCAGGGCATCGTACGGGTGCTCCCGGTACCCCAGGTAGTCGGCCTCGCGCCGCATCAGTTCGAACATCAGCTCCAGGTGCGGCCGGAACGCCGCGAAGTCGTTGCGCGCGCGCGCCTCCTGCCACACGTGGGTGCCGAGGGACGCTGCGCGTTGCAGCTCGGCGACGAACTCGGAAGGCAGCTTGCTCGCCTTCGTGAGATCCCGCCGCGTGACCCGCAGGAGCGCCGCGTCGTCGGCGTCCGGCGCGAGCGAGTCCAACAGGGGCTCGGCCGCGTCGAGGAGCGCCCGCGTGCGCGCGGAGGTGAACTGTTCGTGCGCGATCTGGGACAGGGTCCCGAGCTGCGACGCGCGCGTCTCGGCGCCCCCCGGGGGCATATAAGTGTGCTGATCCCAGTCCAGGACCGCGGCCGCCGTTTCGACGTCGGCGATCGTTCCCAGGTGGACCTTGAGCTCGTCCAACGACCCACGGGCTGTCGACGCGCACATGGACAACGCCCCTTCCCTCAACGTCCTCGCGCGGCGCGCGGGGTCAGAGCAGCGGCTCCTGAGCGGCGCGGGTCGCCGCTCCGCGCCCGCGTACGCGTCGCTGCGGCGTCCGGGGGCCTGCCGACCGCTCTGGCGGAGGTCCCGGGTACGTGACTGTGGTGCCGTCCACCACCGCCCACGGCGTCAGCGCGTGCGGACGCGCAGAACCGGGGGTCATGATGTGCATCACACCGTCGCGCCTCGCCGCGAGCGCGTCCGCGATCAGGGAGCGATGACAGCGCCACGGCACGGCCTCGGCGCACATGAGGGCCACCGGGCCCTCCTCCCGCGCCAGACGTCGGAGCGCGCGGACCGCCTCTTCGAACTCGGGCGTCCCCATGTAGTCCGCGAAGCCTCGAAAGCTCGTGTTCCGCCACGCGGTGTTGATGGAGTCGGCGCGCGGGCGGCGCAACCCGCCGAGCGCCGGCGCGTGCCGGTACCGGATGCCGCGCCTCGGCAACGTGCGGCTCAGCGTCTCGCGGTTGAACTGCGGCACGTGCCGCGACCGAGGGACGGTGCGGACGTCCACAAGCGTCTGCACGCCGAAGCCGCGCAGCGCCTCGACGAGCTCATCCAGAGTGCGCGTCGAATGTCCGATCGTGTACAGGCGCATCGGCTGATCCCGCAGGCCGCCGGCCGGCGCCCGAGGCACCGGCGAACGCAGGGGGATTCTCCGGCGGCACGCGCGATGTCCTCCCCGCGCGCGCCGCCGCGGCACCGGTCCCCCGGCGCGGACGGGACGCGCCCCTCAGACCGCCTGCAGCTTGCCCGGGTTGGCGACCGCCCAGACGGCGGAGATCTTCGCCCTGATCCACCTCGATACTGACCACGATCGCCGGCGTCCCATCCGGGTGTCGGATCACCAGCGTCGGCCGGTGATTGACGTCGTCCACCGTGAACTGGGGGTCTTCCGGCACGAACCGCGCCGTCACGCCGATGACGAAGCGCGCCACGCGCTCGCGCCCCATTGTATTCGGCTTCACTGGATGAGACAAGCGAGGAGGATGGAATGTGACACAGCGCCGATACGCTGCGTCCGTCAATCGCGCAGCGCTTCGGTTTCGCTACGAGATGCTATACTAAGAGGCGCCGTGGAGCTTGCCGACGTCCGCCGCCGCATCGAGGATCGGGACGCGCTCGCGGGCGCCCTGCGTGATGCGCTCGAGCCCGCCCGTGTCTTCACCCAGCCGGTCGATCTCATCGCCTACGAGTACGACGGGTCGGCGCTGACGTCGCTCCCGGATCTCGTGGTGCTCCCCACGACCGCCGCCGAGGTCGCCGCGGTCGTGCGGATCGCTGGGCGGTTCGACGTCCCCGTGGTGGCAAGGGGCAGCGGGACCGGCCTGTCGGGGGGCGCGATCGCCCCGATCGGCGGCATCGTCGTGTCGATGAGCAAGATGAGGCGGATCCTGTCGGTGGACCTCGACAACCGGTGCGCGGTCGTCGAGCCGGGCGTGATCAACCTGGACGTCACGCACGAGGTCGAGCGCGACGGTTACTTCTACGCGCCCGACCCGAGCAGCCAGTCGGCGTGCAGCATCGGCGGCAACGTAGCGAACAACAGCGGCGGCGTGCACACGCTCGCGTTCGGGGTCACGACGAATCACGTGCTGGGGCTCGAGATCGTGCTCCCCGACGGCACGATCGCCGCGATCGCGGACCGCGGCCCCGACGCGCCCGGGCTGGATCTCGCGGGCCTGATCGTCGGGTCCGAGGGCACGATCGGGATCGTGACCAAGGTCACGGTCCGCCTGATGCGAAGCCGCGAAGCGGTACGCACGATGCTGGGGATCTTCGCGACGATCGAAGCGGCAAGCGAGGCCGTCGCCGACATCATCGCCTCCGGAATCGGCCCCACGTCGCTCGAGATGCTCGACCGGCTCACCGTTGAGGCCGTGGAGCCCGCAGTGCATGCGGGGCTGCCGCTCGATGCGGGCGCGGTGCTGCTGGTTGAGGTCGAGGGCGTCCGGGAGTGCCTGGCGCGTTCGGCGCGGGTCGTGGAGGAGTTGTGCCGGCGAAACGGCGCGCGGGAAGTGCGCACCGCCGCCACCGAGGAAGAGCGGCACCTCTACTGGGCCGCGCGCAAGGGCGCGTTCGGGGCGATGGGCCGGCTCGCGCCGAACTACTTCCTGCACGACGCCGTCGTCCCGCGCAGTCAGCTTCCGGCGATCATGCACCAGATCGTCGAGATCGCAGGGCGGTACGGGATCCGTGTCGCCAACGTCTTTCACGCCGGTGACGGCAATCTCCATCCGCTGGTGCCGTACGACGCCGCAACGCCGGGTGAGATCGAGCGGGTGCTGCAGGCCAGCGAGGAGATGCTCGCGGCGTGCGTCGCCGTCGGCGGCACCATCAGCGGGGAGCACGGCATCGGGTTCGAGAAGAACAACTACATGCCGTGGATCTTCTCGGACGCCGACCTCGCGGCCCAACGCCGGCTGAAGACGGCGTTCGATCCCGACGACCGCATGAATCCGTACAAGGTGCTTCCGACGCCGGTGTCGTGCGGGGAACTGCTCACACGGCGGCCGCCGCGTCTCGCCGCGTCGGGCCTGTGGATCTAGTGCCCGCCCAACTAGCGACGCGCTAGGATGGGAAAAGGAGCGACCTCGATGGCCACGCAGATCCAGACCGCGGCCGGGTCGGCCGCCGCGCGCGACGTCCCCGCGGCCACGCCGATCCCGCGCCTGCAGATCCCCGAGCTCGACAAGTGCATCCAGTGCGGGTTCTGCCTCCAGGCCTGTCCGACATACCGGTTGCTCGGCGTCGAGCCGGAGTCGCCCCGCGGGCGGATCCACCTGATCGAGGCCGCCGCCCAGGGACGCATCCCGATCGACGCCCGGTTCGAGGAACACATGTATGTCTGCCTCGGATGCCGGGCGTGCGAGACCGCGTGCCCGGCGGGCGTCAAGTTCGGCACGATCATCGAGGCCGCGCGCGCGGAGATCGGACCCACCGGCACCCCGCTCGCCCGCCGCATGACGCTCGCGGCGCTGCGCCACCTGATGCCCTACCCCGGCCGCCTCCGCACCGGCGCCATCCTGCTCCGGCTGTACCAGCGAAGCGGCCTCGGCCGGCTCGCGCGGGCATTGCACCTGATGCCCCGGCGGCTGGCCGAGATGGAGTCGCTGCTCCCGCCGGTCCCCTCGCGGTTCTTTGCCCCGTCCCACGAGGTCTATCCTGCGATCGGCGAACGCCGGGCGCGCGTCGGGTTGCTCAGCGGCTGCGTCATGAGCCTGCTGTTCGCCGACGTGAACGACGCCACGATCCGCGTCCTGCAGCGCAACGGGTGCGACGTCGTCGTGCCCCGCGGCCAAGGCTGCTGCGGCGCGCTCAACATCCACAACGGCGAGCGCGAGGCGGCGAAGCAGATGGCCCGGCGGAACATCGAAACGTTCCTCGCCGCCGGGGTGGACGCGGTGGTCATCAACGCCGCGGGGTGCGGCGCCGCGAGCAAGGAGTACCACGTCCTCTTCCGGGGCGACGATCCCGCGTACGCGGAGCGCGCCGAGACGTACAGCCGGCTGTGTCGCGATGCCAGCGAGTTCCTGGTCCATCTCGGGCTCGTCGGACGGCTGGGCGAGGTGCGCGCGCGGGTGACGTACCAGGACCCGTGCCATCTCCTCCACGGCCAGGGCATCCGCCGCCAGCCCCGCGACCTGCTGCGGCGGATCCCCGGGCTCGAGTTGGTGGAGCTCGAGGGGTCGGATCGCTGCTGCGGCAGCGCGGGCATCTACAACGTCGTCCAGCCCGGCTATTCACGCCGGATCCTCGACGAGAAGATGGACGCGGTCGCCCGCACCGGGGCCGAGATGCTCGTCGCCCCGAACCCGGGGTGCATGCTCCAGCTCGCGGCCGGCGTGCGCATGCACGGGCTGGCGACCGAGGTGCACCACCTGATCGACCTCCTCGACCGCGCATACGCGGCCGCCGAGAAGGCTCCGGCGGCCGACGCGCCCCGGGCATGAGCGCGTCCCTGGCCGATCGCGCGCGCGAGATCGTCGGCGCCGAACATCTCCTCGTCGAGCCCGAGGCCATCGCCGCGCACGCCGTGGACGGCGTGCTCCCGACCGCCGTCGCGCGACCCGGAACGCCTGAGGAGACCGGCGCCCTGCTCGCGGCCGCGGGCGACGCCGGCGCCGGCGTGCTCCCGTGGGGCGCGGGCGCCCACCAGCATCTCGGCCAGGTCCCGTCCCGCGCGGACCTCGTGGTCGACACGACCAGGCTCGTCGGCATCACCGACTACACGCCCGCCGACTACGTCGTCGCCGTTCGGGCCGGCACCCGGTTTCGAGACCTTCAGGCCGAGCTCGCCAAGCACAACCAGTGGCTGCCGATCGATCCGCCGGGGGCCGGGCGTGCCACCGTCGGCGGCCTGATCGCCGCGAATCGGAACGGACCCCGGCGACTGCTGTGGGGATCGATCCGCGACATGCTGATCGGCATCCGCGTGGCGCTCCCGACGGGCGAGGTCATCAAGGCGGGCGGCAAGGTCGTCAAGAACGTCGCCGGGTACGATCTCGGCAAGCTGTTCATCGGCAGCCTCGGGGCGGCGGGGATCGTGACCGAGGCCACCTTCAAGATCTCGCCGGTGCCGGGAGACGGGCTCACGGTGCTCGTGACGGTCCCCGACCTGGGGGCGGCGCACGCGCTGACGACGGCCGTGATGCGATCCTACCTGCTGCCGTCGGCGCTGGAAGCGGTCAACCCCCCGGCGTTCCGCCGGCTCGCCGGCGCCGTGGGCGCGCCGGTGCCTCCCGCCGACGCGTGGGGCGTGCTGCTGCTCGCCGAGGGTTTGGAAGAGAGCCGCGCGCGACACGTCAGCGAGATGCGGGCGATCGGCGGCGCCGCGGGCCGGATGGAGGTACTCGAGGGCGACGCCCACCGCGCCCTGTGGGACGCGGTCGCGGAGTTCCCCTCGCCGGGCACGCACCCCGGGGGAGTCGTGTGCCGGGCCGGCGGGCCGATTGCGCGATGGGGCGATCTCGCCCAGACCCTCCAGGCGATCGGGAACGGCGGCCGCCCCGTGGAGATCGTCGCGCACGCCGGCGTCGGGCTCCTCTACGCGGCCGCGGCCGCGGATGCGGGGCCGGCGCTCGTCGAGGCGCTCGGACCCGCGGCCGATACCGCGGGCGGATACGCGGTCGTGGAAGCGGCGCCGCCGGCGCTCAAGGCGCGGCTGCCGATCTGGGGAACCGAACCGGGCGGTCTCGCCCTGATGCGCCGCCTCCGCGCGGCGTACGATCCGCGCGGCATCATGGTGCCGGGCCGCCTGGGGTGGGGTCTGTCTTGACACGCCGCGCCATCGTCGTCGTGGCCGCGATGCTCGGGATGTTTCTCGCGGCGATCGACCAGACCGCCGTGGGGACCGCGATGCCGACGATCGCGGGCTCGCTCGGCGGCTTCGCCCTCTACTCGTGGGTGTTCTCCGCCTACCAGATTTCGTTCGTCGTCACGACCCCGATCTTCGGACGGCTCGCCGATCTGTACGGCCGCAAGCGCATCTACCTCATCGGGATCCTCGCGTTCATCGGCACCTCGGCGCTGTGCGGGCTGTCGCGTTCGATGGGGGAGCTCGTGCTGTTCCGTCTGCTGCAGGGCATCGGCGGCGGCGCGCTGCTGCCGATCGCGCTGACGATCATCGCCGACCTCTTCCCGATCGAGCAGCGCCTCAAGATCCAGGGCATGTTCAGCGGGGTGTGGGGGCTCGCCGCGATCGTCGGCCCGCTGCTCGGCGGGTTCCTGACCGACCACGCGTCGTGGCGCTGGATCTTCTTCCTCAACGTCCCCGCCGGGCTGGTGGCCACGCTGATCATGGTGTTCGCGTTCCACGAGGCGCCCGTGTCGCGGACCGGGTCGGTGGACTACGCCGGCATCGGCCTGCTGTCCGGCAGCGCGATCGCCCTGCTGCTGTTGTTGTTCTGGGGCGGACGCGACTTCCCGTGGGCGTCGGGCCAGGCGGTGGGGCTCGCGGCGCTGAGCGCCGTCCTGCTGCTCTTCTTCCTCCGCGTCGAGATGCGAAGCGAGCAGCCGTTTCTGCCCTTCAGCCTGTTCGACAACCGGATCGTGACCGTGTGCTCCGTCGGCGGCTTTCTCATCGGGGTCAGCATGTTCGGCGCGGTCGCGTACATCCCGCTGTACGTCCAGGGAGTGATGGGCACGAGCGCCACGATCGCCGGCGCCGCGCTGACGCCGTTCATGGTGGTCTGGACCGTCGGCAGCATCGTGGGCGGGCGGCTCGCGCTCCACTTGGGGTTCCGGCCGGTCACCGTCGGGGGAATGGCGTTGCTCACCGCGGGGTTTGGGCTCCTCACGCTCCTCAACGCGCAGGCGTCCACCGCGACCGTGTTCATGGACATGGTCGTCCTCGGGGCTGGGATGGGGCTGAGCGCGACGATGTTCATCATCGCGATGCAGACTGCCGTGGACAAGCCCCTCCGGGGACTGGTGACGTCGATCAATATCTTCGGGCGGAACATGGGCAGCGCGATCGGCGTGAGCGCGCAGGGCGCGGTGCTCATCGGGATCCTGGACGGGCGTCTCCGCGGCCTGGCGACGCAGACGGGCCTGGGGCTGCCGCACATCGTCGACCCCGAGCTGGTGTTGGACCCGACGCTCCAGCAGCGGCTGACGCCGGCCGCGCACGAGGCGCTCCGGGTGGCGCTGGCGCAGGCTGTGCACGGCACGTTCGTGCTCGGGCTGGTCATGATCGCCCTCGGCCTCGCCGCGGTCGTGATGTTCATGCCGGGCGGGAGCGTGCACGCGCACGCCGCCGAGGCCGCGCCCGGCGGTGCGCCGGCTGACTGACGCTCCCGCCCCAGGCCGACCACCGCGGCCCGCCGCGCCGCCACCCACGCGGGACGACGTGAGCTCCCAGCGCGCGAAGACCCTTGCCGCGGGTCGCCCCATCCGGCCACCCCACATCCCCGGGAGGATCCACGGTCGACGAGGGGAAACTAGACATGTCAGATGACAGATAAACTTTACACTAGACGAACGCGTTCGCTGCGTCCGGCGTCGATCGCACGCCAATTCCCCGGAGGGACACCATGCAACTCAGCGCGCGCAATCAGCTCCGCGCCAAGGTCACGGCGGTCTCGCTCGGTAACATCATGGCCGAGGTACAGATGAGCATCGGGAATCAGGAACTCGTCGCCGCGATTACCCGAGAATCGGTCCAGCGTCTGAAGCTCCAAGTCGGGGACGACGTGATCGCCGTCGTCAAGGCGACCGAAGTCATGGTCGCCCGCCCTTGAGCGCGGCGGGTACGCCGTGACCGCGATGGCACGCGTTGCACCCCGCGCGCCGCGCTACGCCGGGATCTTTCGCGCCGTCGTCTGCGTCCTGCTGGCCTTTCGCGGTAGGCGCGGCCGGCGGGCCGCCCCGCGCCCACGCGCAGTCGGGGGGCTACTCACGGGCGTTCGACATCACCGGCGTCGTCCATCGTCCCGCGCGTGTGACGCTGGCGAACCTGCAGCGATATCCCTCCTCGACGCTCCGCGTGGCGTTTCTCGCCGGGAACGCGTCGACGCAGGCCGAATTCACCGGGGTGCCGTTGTGGACGCTGGTCAGCGCGGCCGGCCTGCAGACCGACCCGCGCCGGAAGAACGACCTCCTCTGGAAGTACGTCGTCACCGGCAGCGACGGGTACCAGGCGGTGATCGCGGTGGCGGAAATGCTTCAGGACTACGGAAATCAGCCGATCCTCGTCGCGTATCAGCGCGACGGCACGGCGTTGGGTCCTGACGAAGGCATGGCGCGTCTCGTCGTCCCCGGGGACAAGCGAGGCGGCCGGTACGTCGACAACATCGTCCGCATCGAGGTTCGCAACGCGGGGACGTAGAGACGCAGACGCGTTGACGCGAGCAAGAGACAGGCACCGCCGGCGGGAATAAGGGTACTATGGGCTCGCATCCCCCCGGGCGGGACGTCCGCCGCGCATGATCGCCACCTACCGCCTGCAACTCGGGCCGCGGTTGGGGTTCGACGACGCCCGCGCGTCCCTGGAGTATCTCCGGAAGCTCGGCGTCAGCCATCTCTATCTCTCGCCGATCACCGAGGCGCGGCCCGGCAGCACGCACGGCTACGACGTCGTCGACCACAATCGCATCCGGGAAGAACTGGGCGGCGCGGACGCGTTCTGGATGCTGGTCGACGCCGCCCGGAGCGCCGGGCTCGGCATCATCCTGGATTTCGTACCGAATCACGCGTACACCGGGCCCCAGAACGCCCCCTGGCAGGACGTCCTCGCACACGGCCCTGACTCGCCGTACGCGTCCCACTTCGACATCGACTGGGAGCCGCTCAAGCCGGAACTCCGTGGCAAGATCCTGCTGCCGTTTCTGGGAGGTCCGTACGGCGACGCGCTGGACCGCGGCGAGATCGCGCTGGTGTGGGAGAACGGCACGCTGTCGGCGGACTACTTCGGCAACCGATTCGCCCTGGCGCCCGCAACGTACGCCGACGTCTTGATCGCGGCCCTGCCGCGGCTTGCGCGCCGGGGCTCGGTCGACGCCCTCGAAACGCTCGCAGACGAGTTCCGGCGGCTCGCGCCCGGTGACCGTGCCAACTTCGACGCGCTGCGGGCCCGGCTCGACGCGCTCCTGGCGCCGCCCGACGCTGCCGCGGTGCGGGAGGTGCGCGGCGCCGACCTGCACGCCATCTTGGAGCAGCAGCACTGGCGACTCTCGTACTGGCAGACGGCACCGCACGAGATCAACTATCGCCGGTTCTTCGACGTGAACGAGATGATCGGCCTCCGAATGGAACGGGCGGACGTGTTCGCCGAAGCCCACCGGCTGCTGGCGCAGCTCGTGACCCACGAGGGGATCGACGGCGTGCGCATCGATCACATCGACGGCCTCGTCGACCCCCACGGCTACCTCGACGCGTTGCGCGCGCTTGGCCCGCGAGGCGTCTGGGTCGAGAAGATCCTCGGCCACGGCGAGACGCTCCCGGAGGAATGGCCGGTCGAGGGCACGGTCGGCTACGACTTCCTCAACGACGTCTTGCAACTCCTGACGTATCCCGGCGGGCGCATCGGGCTCGAGCGGGCGTACCGACAGTTCACCGGGGTGACGCAGCCCTACGGATCGGTGGTGCGCGAGGCCAAGCGGCTGGTCATGGAGACCTCGCTGGCCGGGGAGTTGTCCCGCCTCGCGTACGTGCTCGACCGGATCTCCGAGGCGGACTATCACACGCGGGATTTCACGCTGGAGGCGCTGCGCGACGCGCTTGCGCAGATCGTCGCCGTGTTTCCCCGATACCGCACCTACCTGCCCCACAACCGCGACGAGGGGACCGCGGTGATCCGCGAGGCCGCGCAGACCGCGCGGCTGCGGAACCCGGGGACGGAACCCACAGTGTACGCGTTCGTCGCGAACGTGCTGACCGAGCCGTCGCTGCCGGAGCGCGGGCCGCTGTGGACCGAGTGGCTGGGGCGGTTCCAGCAGTACACGGCCCCGGTCGCCGCGAAGGGCGTGGAGGACACGGCGTTCTACCGCTATTTGCCGTTCGTCGCGCTCAACGAGGTCGGAGGAGACCCCGACCGGTTCGGGCTGCCCCTCCAGGCGTTTCACGCAAGGGCGCGCTACCGTGCGCTGCGCTATCCGCGGACGCTGCTGGCCACCGCCACGCACGATCACAAGCGCGGCGAAGACACGCGCATGCGGATGATCGCGCTGGCCGAGATGCCGGAGGCGTGGCGGCGCACCGTCGGGGCACTGTCGCGCGTGGCCCGCCGCTACCGGCGCACGCGCGGCCCGTCCCGAGCCGACGAGTTCCTATTCTACCAGACGCTCGTCGCGGTGTGGACGGGCGCCGATCGCGCAACGCTCGCGGGACGGCTCGTCGAGTACATGCTCAAGGCCTCACGCGAAGCCAAGAGACGTACCAGCTGGGTGAGCCCGGACGCCGCCTACGAGGCGGACCTCGAGCAGTTCGTCCGGGGCATGACGGAGGATCCCCGCATCGCCCGCGCGATCGAGCCACTGGCGACGACGCTGGCGCGGGTCGGCTTCACGAACGCCATCAGCCAGCTCGTGCTGAAGCTGACGACGCCGGGCGTGCCGGACTTCTACCAGGGCGCCGACCTCCTCGACGGGTCCCTTGTCGACCCCGACAACCGGCGGCCGGTGGACTTCGCGCTGCGCGCGCGGATGCTGGAGTCGCTCGAGCCGCGCCTGGCCCGGCCGGATCCGTCGCACCTCCGCGGCTGGGTCGAGGCGGCGGAGGAACGGGCGAAGCTCTACGCCGCGGCCCGCCTGTTGCGGTTTCGGCGCGGTCACGCCGATCTCTTCGCCGGAAGCTACCGGGCGCTGGAGGCCGCCGGCGAGAGAGCCGACCACCTGATCGCGTTTGCGCGGGAGTCGGGCGACGACGCGCTGCTCACGCTCGTCCCGCGGTTTCCCGCCACGCTGGAGCGCCTCGGCGGTTGGGCGGACACCCGCGTGCCACTTCCGGACAACCTGGTGGCGCGGCGCTGGGTCGACGTGCTGACCGGCGAGCCGCACGGTCTCGACGCCGACGTCGTGCCGGGCACCCCGCCGCTGATGTGGCGGGTACTCTACGCCGAAGGGCGCGCCTAGCGCAGCGCTCCAGGCGCGATCGCGGCGGCGAGAACGGACGACGCCCGCCGTTGGCCGAGCCGGGATACCCGGCGCACCGAGAGGGGATCCCGGAGATCACCGACAATCACAGGAGTGACATGCACCGCCTCGCCCTTGCGCTCGTCATCCACAACCATCAGCCGGTCGGCAACTTCGACCACGTCTTTACCCGCGCGACCGACTTGGCGTACGAGCCCATGGTCGCCGCCCTCGAGCGTCACCCCCGGGTCCGGCTCGCGCTGCACTACACCGGCCCGCTGCTGGACTGGCTCCGCGCGCACCGCCCCGAGTTGCTGCGCCGCGTGCGTGCGCTCGTGGCGCGCGGGCAGGTCGAGGTGCTGACCGGCGGGTACTACGAGCCGGTCCTCGCGATCATCCCCGACGCGGACAAGCGGGGACAGATCGAGAAGCTCACGCGCGCGGTCGCGGACGAGTTTGGGGGCACGTCCGAGGGCCTCTGGCTCGCCGAGCGGATCTGGGAGCCGCACCTCGCGCGGCCGATCGGCGAGGCGGGCGCCCGCTACACGATCGTGGACGACACGCACTTCCACGCGGTGGGGCTCGAGGACGCGCACCTCCTCGGATACTACGTCACCGAGGAGGAGGGCGTCCCCCTAGCGCTGTTCGCGAGCCTCCGGCGGCTGCGCTACCTGATCCCCTGGGCGGAGCCCGCGGAGGTCATCGCCTACCTCCGCACGCTCGCTGAAACCGACTTCAGGCCGGAGGGACGCGACGCCCCTCTCGACTTGGCGCTGATGGGCGACGATGGCGAGAAGTTCGGGTTGTGGCCGACGACGCACACGCTGTGCTGGGAGCGCGGATGGGTCGAGCGATTCTTCGACGCGCTGGAGGCGGCGCCGTGGCTCGATCTGGTCGCGCCGGGCGAGTACCTGCGCACGCGCCCGGCGGCGGGCCGGATCTATCTTCCCACCGGCACGTACGACGAAATGGCGGGGTGGGCGCTCGGCCCGGTCTCCGCCGGCCGTTTTGCGCTGCTGAGAAACGAGCTCGACGTGGCCGGGCGCGTGGAGCTCACGCCCTTCGTCCGCGGAGGCTTCTGGCGACACTTCCTCGTGAAATACGGCGAGGTCAACACCATGCATCACCTCGGCCTTCGCGCCGGGCGGAAGATCCACGCGATGCCGCCGGGAGAGACACGCGCCCGCGCGCTCGACGAATTGTGGGCCGGGGAGTGCAACTGCCCGTATTGGCACGGCGTCTTCGGCGGCGTCTACCTGCCCCACATCCGCGGCGCCGCGTTCGGTCATCTCATCGCGGCCGAGGCCATCGCCGACAGCGCGACGCGCCCGGGGCGCTACACTGAGGGCGATGCCGAGGATCTGGACGGGGACGGCTGCCCCGACGTTCGGCTGGCGACCGAGCTGACGGTGTGCACGGTCAGTCCCGGACGGGGCGGAAGCGTCATGGAGTGGGACGACCGGCCGGCGCGGCGTCACCTCGGCAACGTCATGACGCGCCGACCGGAAGCATATCATGCGGATCTCCGCCGGGCCTCCGAGCAGGCGCCGGCCGACGAGCGGTCCGAAGACACCCACGCGCCGCGTGATGCCTCGGAACTCCGCCCTCCGGCCCCCGGCCTCTCCCAATGGCTCACGTACGACCGGGTGCAGCGACCGACGTTGCGCGTGCACCTGTGGTCCCCCGCGGCCACGACCGAACAGGTCTGGCGCGACGAACAAGAGGAGCTCGGTGGCTTCGCGTGGGGCGAGTACGCCTGGCGCCTGGAACGGCTCCCGGACGCGGTCCGCCTGGTGCTGGCGCGCGCCGCGCCGCTCCCGGGGGGCGAAGCCGCCGTGGAACGCACGCTCGAGATCGCGGCGGGACAACGCGCGCTCCTGCACACGATCGGCGTGCGGTGGACGGGGGAGGCGCCGCTCGACGCCGTCGTGGCCGAGGAGTGGGATCTCGGCATCTTTGGCGCGCCAGAAGAGGTCGCACTCGACGACGCAGGCACCCCTCGGTCGCTCTACATGCCGGTGGCCCTTCCCCCGCGCGACGTCGCGCGGGTTTCGGAAGGCCACTCCGGCCTCTCGATCACCCTTCGCCCGTCCGCGCCCGCCGGGGTGTGGACGCTGCCGCTGTTCACGGTCAGCAACTCAGAGGGTGGCTTCGAGAAGAACTTCCAGGGCGTCGCGCTGCATTTGCGCTGGGCGGTCACGCTCCTCCCCGGGCAGGCGTGGACGCAGACCACGCGGGCGGAGGTCGCGGGCGCCGACCACGCGTGACACAACCGGCCACGCACCGGGCGCCGGTTGTCGAGGAACGACACGCCCGCACGACGAATCAGCGCGTGGTGATGCGGCAAGGGCGACGTCCAATCCGACGCCGGTCTCGGCCGCCTGGAAGGGAGCACCCCGATGAAGCCCCCGGAGACACGTGGCGCACCGGACCCGCAGGAGGCGATCGCCCGCCTCCTCACGGCGTGGCGAGGCGAGATCCAGGCGCGGCAGGCGTACGAAGCGCTTGCGGCGCGCGAGCGCGATCCGAAACGCGCCGAGGTCATCCGGCGCATGGCGGAGGCCGAGGGCGGTCACCGCGCCCGCCTCGAGGGCCGCCTCCGAGAGTTGGGTGCTGCGATCCCCGACGCCGCGAGCGTGCGTCTCCCTTTCTGGACCCGTCTGCAGATCAAGTTCGCGCCGGTGGAGAAAGTGCTCGCGTGGCGGGAGTCCCTTGAGAACGAAGAGGTGGAGGGCGTGTACGGCCAGCCCACGGGCGACGCCGCCACAGACCAGCTGTTGACGCAGCTGCGAAAAGAGGAGCGCTCCCACGCGCTGGCCGATGAGGAGATGCGATCGGGCGCGCCGGCGCAGGTCGGCGCCGAGACGCCGGAGGGCCGTCTCAGACGTATCCTGGGCCGGGAGCGCTGGCACCAGGCGGGGTCCAGTTGGATCTCCGGGGCGGTGTACGGAGCGAACGACGGCCTCGGCGCCGTGTTCGGCATCGTCGCCGGCGTGTCCGGCGCCACGGGAGGCTCGAGCTTTGTCCTCACCGCGGGCCTCGCCGGCGCGATCGCGTCGGCCCTCTCGATGGCCGTCGGCGCGTTTCTCGCCGAGCGGTCGACGGCAGAGGTCGCGGCCGCCAGCATCGAGGGCGAGCGGAAAGAAGTGACCGAGCATCCCGAGGAGGAACAGGAAGAACTGTCCCTCTTCTATCAGCTCAAGGGGCTCGACAAGGCCCAGGCGGACGAGCTGGCGACGCGGCTCAGCGGGAACGCCGAGGCGATGTTGCAGGCGCTCGTGAGCGAGGAACTGGGCGGCGTGAACACCGGGGGCAACCCCTTCCAGGCGGGGATCGCCGCGGGCATCAGCACCGGGGTCGGCGCGCTCATTCCGGTGCTGCCGTTCTTCTGGCTCGGCGGCACCGCGGGTGTGATCTGGGCCGCCGTCGTGTCCCTGGTCGCCCATTTTCTCGTCGGGGCGGCCAAGTCGCTGTTCACGCTGCGCAGTTGGTGGGCGTCGGGGTTGGAGATGACCGTCGCCGGCGTGATCGTCGGAGGTGCCACCTACCTGCTCGGCGTCTTGTTCAGGGTATCGACCTAAGCGTGTCCTCTCGAACGCCGGCGGCGCGGGGTCCGCTCATCGGTGCCCTCCCACGCGAACCTCGCCGCCTGCGCCCCTCCTGGGGTGGATGCCACTCATGAGTGCGCGACGCGATCCCGCGGGCCGCCGGCCCGTCAAATCATAAATAGAGGTTACCGGGAAGGGTATCATCTTGTCATTAATCCTGTTACCGGGGCGTCGCGCTGAGGGCACGTTTGGCCGCGGTCGAGCCGTTGGGGAGGTTAGAAAGAACCAATCGTTGCTGCGCCGGTGGGGAATGGGGACCGGGCGCGGGGGCGCGGCAGGTGACGCGGGCTGGACCGGCGGGCTGAGGCGATGATTGGCAAGGCGAAAAATCCGGTGCAGCTTGCGATCGATGGTCTCGGCCAGGGCAAACGGGTCGAGGGTGGCCCGCAGCTGTTGGAGGGCCTCGAGGGCCGGCCGATGCCCGGCGTCCGAGGCCAGCATGCGATCCAGGGACGTGCAGGCGCGGTCGTAGCGTCGCGTCACCCGCGCGCCGACCCGGTGTTTCTCGCGCAACTTGACCGAGGGTTGAAACAGGGTCATCATCAGGCGCAGCTCGTGCCGGTAGAGATCGTTGAGCGCGGCGAGGGCGTCGGACGAATCAAACCGATCATAGCCCAAGAGCTTGCGCACGTGGGTCCAGTTCTTCTGTTCGATATGCGCATTGTCGTCCTTCTTGTACGGGCGGCCGCGCGTGAAACGAATCTCGCGCGCCTGACAATACTGCAGGAGCTGCGTGTTGATAAACTCCGACCCGTTGTCGGAGTCCACGCCCTGCAGCGCACACGGCAGGGCCTGACGCAGGTCCTCAAGCGCGGCGCGCACGGCCCGCTGGCCCTTGCCCATGATCGCGCGGCTCTCGACCAAGCCCGTATGGATATCGGTCAGGTTCAGGGACTGGCAGAAGAGGCCGTCGGCCGAGTTCCCCGAGTGGGCGACCAAGTCCATCTCGGTGAACCCCGGCGTGGTGACATCCCAGTGGTCCGTCTTGAGGGCGATGTGGTGTTTCAGCAAAGTGCCGGGCTTCGTGCGACCATACTGGCGACGCTTGAGCGTCCGCTTGCGAGACCGGAGGCGGCGATCGATGGTCGCGGCGCTGATCGTCTGGAGCTGGCGCGCAACGATGGGGGGAATCCGCATCCGCCGACTCGCGGCAGGAACCCAGAGCGGCAGGAGCGCCCGGAGGCGCGCGGACCACGGATATCCCGCGGCCGCCCAGATCGTTTCCAGGACGTTCACCGTCGCTGCGTGATACTGTCGGGGCCGCCCGCGGCGAACGGGACCGGGTGCAGGGGCCGCCGCCTTGGCCAGGGCGCGGATGGCCGATTTCCGATGGTACCCAGTCGTCGCGCAGATTTCATCCAGGAGCGCCGACCGACGTGGCCGAGAGGCTCGAAGGTAGCGAGGGCAAACACTGGCCAGGTACTCCAGGGTGGACTTGGGGGTCACGCGGGCCGAACCTCCGAAGGGGGCCCGGAATGCATAGCTCGGTAACTGGACTTATGACGCGACGATGGCCCCTTCGGTAACACTATATGTGATTTGATTCGCCGGCTTGACGGACGACGCGGCCCCTGGTAACGTGCTCTCAAAGCGATGACGGAGACGAGTCGCGCGGAATACCGGGGTCGAGAGAGCCGCTGACGGTGTGATGGCGGTCTCCGGGACGCGCGAAGACCCTCCATCAGCTCCGGGGACGAACAGTCATTCGGGCCCAGTAGGCCCCGACGGCGCTCCGCCGTTACCGGAGTCCAAGGTCGCTTCGCCCATCTCGCGGAGCGGCAAAGTGCGGTGGCACCACGACGGCCCCCCGTCCGGACACGCGGGGGACTCTTGTTGTCGGGGTGCCGCGTGGCGCGCATCTGGACCACCCAGCTTCACGAACACATCGGCCGCCGTGTTCGCCTGGCCGGCTGGTTTCATCACTGGCGACGGCTCGGCCAGATCGCCTTTCTCATTCTCAGGGACGGCAGAGGCCTCGCCCAGGTGGTCGTCCAGGATCCGGAGCTCTCCGCCAGACTCGACGGCGTCCATCGCGAGTCGGTGCTCACGGTCGGCGGAGTGGTACGGGAGAGCTCCCAGGCGCCCGGAGGTGTTGAGGTCCATGAGCCATCCGTCGACGTCGTCGCGCCGGCGGCCGGCGGGCCTCCCCTCGACCTGAGCCGCCCGACCGTCAACGCGGGGCTGCCCACGATCCTCGACCATGCCCCCGTCGCCCTCCGGCATCCGCGCCTGCGCGCGCCGTTCAAACTCGCGGCGGCGTCAATGGCGGGGTTCCGAGGCGTCCTGCGATCCGCGGACTTCGTCGAGATCCAGACGCCGAAGATCGTCGGTACGGCGACCGAGAGTGGCGCCAGCGTGTTCTCCATCGACTATTTCGGCCGGCGCGCGTACCTGGCGCAGAGCCCGCAGTTGTACAAGCAGATCATGGTCGGCGTCTTCGAGCGCGTCTTCGAGATAGGACCGGTCTTCCGCGCGGAGCCCCACGACACCCCGCGCCATCTCAACGAGTACGTCTCGATGGACGTCGAGATGGGATTCATCGACGACCACACCACGGTGATGAGCGTGCTCACCCAGGTGCTTGCTGGAATGGTGGACGCCATCCGGGAGGAGGCCGCCGGTTCGTTGACGCGACTCGGGATCCGCCTGCCGGATGTTCCCGCGATGATCCCGAGACTGCACTTCACCGAGGCCCTCGCGCTCATCGCGCGGGAGACGGGAGCGACTGCGCAACACGAGTTAGACCTCACGCCTCACCACGAACGATGGCTTGGACGCTGGGCGCAGGCGGCGCACCACTCCGACTACCTCTTCGTCGTCGGATACCCGATGGCCAAGCGTCCCTTCTACACACATCCGGACCCCGCCCGCCCCGAGTACGCCAACGGATTCGATCTCCTGTTCCGAGGGACCGAACTCGTGACGGGCGGTCAACGCCTCCACCGCTACGAGGACTACGTCTCCGCCTTGAACGGGCGCGGTCTGTCGCCGGAGCCGCTGGCGGGATATCTCGAGGCGTTCAAGCACGGGATGCCGCCGCACGGCGGCTTCGCCATTGGGCTCGAGCGGTGGGTTGCCAGCCTGGTCGGCGCGTCCAACATCCGAGAGGTGACGTTGTTCCCACGCGACCAGCAGCGGGTCAGTCCCTGAGATCCGGCTCAGTGCGGCAGATTCGCCATCGGGCGGCGGAGGAACGGCACGCACAGCAGGACGATCAGCGCGATCGCGGCGATGATCTGAAAGGCGTGATTGAACGAGAGCACCGACGCCTGGGTCGTGATCGTCTGATCGAGAATGGCGTACGCCCGCTGTTGCGCGGTCACGGCGTCGCGGCCTCCGGGTCCCGACAGGAGCCGCGTCAGTTGCCGGAGGCTCGTGGAAAACGCGGTGCTCGTGGGGGTGGCGTGCTCCACGAGGATCGCGTGGTACCGTGTGATGCCGCGCTCGATCATCGTCGCCAGGATCGCGGAGCCGAACGCGGCCCCGAGCTGAAGCTGGAGTGAGAGGAGGCCCGCCGCGCCGGTGATCTTCCTCCGGTCCACGGCGGCGATCCCGGCGTTGAACAGCGGGATGAACAGCATCGAGAGCCCAAGGCCGTTGAGCATCATCGGCGGCAAGATCTGCAACAACCCCGCATCCAGCGTCCAGCGGGACATCATGAACAGGGCCGCCGCGACGGACAGGCCCCCTGTCGCCGCGAGAACGCGCGGCCCGACGCGGTTGAGCAAGAGCCCCGCGATCGGGCTCATGATCATCGTCACCAGGCCGCGCGGCACGAACATCGTCCCCGTCTGCGTGGCCGTGTAGCCCAGCACCTCTTGCAGAAACAGCGACTGCAGCAGCAGCGCCCCGATCAGCGCGAGCCCGAGCACGCCCACGCTCGCCCACGCCGCCGCGAACGCGCGGTTGGTGAGGATTCGGAGATCGACCGCCGGCGTCTCAGTGCCCAGGAGCTCCCACAGCACGAAGAGGAGCAGACCCGACACTGCGGCCAGGCCGAACCCCCACACCAGCGGCGACGAGAACCAGTCCCAGCGGTTCCCCTGCTCGAGCACGATGAGCAGGCTGGAGAGCCCGACCGCGAGCAGGCCGATGCCGACCGCGTCCACCCGCACGCGACCGCGCTGCTTGATGTGTGCGGGCTCCGGCACGAACGACGCCACCAGGAGCGAGCCGAGCAGCCCGACCGGCACGTTGATGAAGAAGATCCAGCGCCAGGTCAGATTGTCCGTGATCCACCCGCCGACGAGCGGTCCGATCGTCGGTCCCAGCACCACAACCAGACCGTACAGGCCGGTCGCCAAGCCGCGCTGCTCCGGAGGAAAGGTTTCGCTGAGGATCGACTGCTCCACGGGGTTCAAAATGCCGGCGCCGAGCCCCTGCAGCACCCGAGCGGCGATGAGGAACGGCAGCGACGGCGCGAGACCGGCGAACACGGACGCGCCGATGAAGACGAGCAGGCAGGTCTGGTACAACGGCTTACGACCGAACACCGACACGAGCCACCCGGTCAGCGGCAGGAGCAACACCAGCGCGATCAGGTAGGACGTGGTCAGCCAGGTGACCTCGGTGATCGAGACCCCGAACGTCGCCTGGATGCTGGGAAGCGCGACATTGACCACCGAGGCATCCACGGTGCCCATGAGGGTGCCCACCGTGACCGCGATGGCCACCAGCCACTTGTTGGGCGCGGCGGTCGGGCCGCGCATGACGCGATCGGCCGTGGTCGTCATCGCGAAAGGTCCCGCCTCCCCGTCTTCCTTCTCAGAACAACGGGAGGTCCACGCGGCGCCTTGCCGGTGCCACGGCCGCATCTCCCCCAGCGCGCCTTCGATTGTACGATGTCAGAGGTCGGCGTGTCACCGATCGGGCCGCGGTTGACTCGTGATGGTGGAGAGATATAGACTGGTATCAGACTAGTCTAAACTGTTTGCGCGGAGATGCGATGCGGACCGTCGGCGCCTACGAAGCGAAGACCCACCTTCCCCGCCTGCTGCAGCGGGTGGCCAAAGGAGAGACCGTGACGATCACCAAGCATGGCGTGCCTGTGGCGATGCTGATCCCGGTGCCCGAGGCGCGACACAAAACCCTCGGCGAGGTCATCGCGGCGCTGCGGGAGTTTCGTCGCGGGAAGACGCTGGGCGGCATCGGTCTCCGCGCCTTGATCGACGAAGGACGGCGGCGATAGATGCCGTTCGTGATGGACGCCTCGGTGGCGCTGTCGTGGTGCTTCGAGGACGAAGCCTCATCGTACGCCGACCGCGTTCAGGACATGCTCGCGCGCGACGTGGCGCTGGTGCCATCGATCTGGCCGCTCGAGGTGGCCAACGCGCTGCGAACCGCGGAGCGCCGGCGGCGGCTACGCCCGGCAGAGGTGATGCGCTTCACCGAGCTGCTGCACGCACTCCCCATCATGGTCGATAGCCCGTTGCTCCCGCGGGTGCTGGGACCCGTTCTGGCGGTGGCGCGGACGTACCACCTCACCTGCTATGACGCCTCCTATGTCGAACTGGCCGTGCGCGAAGGCATGCCGCTCGCGACGCAGGACAAGCGATTGCAGGACGTGTGCGCTCACGCGGGGGTGTCGCGCGTACCGTAGCTGATCGTGCGCCCGCCACGCGCCCGCGCGGCCATGTCACTGTAAGGGACTCTCGAACAAGACTGCACCCACGCTGGCGCTCAACCCGTTCACGGCGGCAGGCGCTCTGGCGTCGACCGCCGCGACCGACGCCGTGTACGTCACGTTCAGCGCGGCCGCCACCGCCCGGCGCCGCGAATGGAGCAGCCTCTGGGGCGTTCGCCTCGTGATCTGGCTGAGCCGGGAGGGCGCGACGAAGGCGAAGACCTCGCCGCTCGGGCTTCGATCTGAATCGCCGCGCCGCGTGCGGGACAGGATCCACTGCGCACGCGTGGAAAGGCCAGAGCATCCTTGGACGGCGGGGCGCCTGCGTGTCCCGGGAGACGCGCGGTGACGGAAGGAGGGCGGGCCATGC
>DASQGM010000080.1:0-1531 GCA_035632615.1 bacterium
CGATAGCGAGTACCGCTACTCCGGACGTCCGGTGCCGGCGCTGCACGGGCTCGATCGAGCGGGGCAGGTGTTCTTCGCCGGAAGCTTCAGCAAGGTGTTGTTTCCGTCGCTTCGTCTTGGATATCTCGTCGTTCCGTCAGACGTGGTGGACCGCTTCGCGGCCGCGAAATCCGCGATCAGCCGGCACGCGCCGCTCCTCGAGCAGGCGGTGCTGCACGATTTCATCGCCGAGGGACATTTCGGACGGCACCTCCGGCGCATGCGGGAGCTATACGCGGAGCGGTTGGCGGTGCTGTTGGCGAGCAGCCGGCAGTATCTCGCGGGGCTGCTGGAGATCTCACCGATCGAGGCGGGATTGCAGACCGTCGGGTGGTTGTATGATGGGATCGACGGCGAGGCGGCGGCCGCCGCCGCCGCGGTCCGAGATGTCGAAGTCACGCCGCTGAGCCGCTACCACCGCGGTCCTGTCGATCGCGAGGGACTGCAGTTAGGGTTTGCCGCAGTGGAAGCGCGGGAAATCAGGCGCGGAGTTCGAGACCTCGTGACTGCCCTCGAAACCGCCCGCGACGCCGTTCGTCGTCGGGCCCGCGGTGAACACCCGACTTGACGTGTCCACGGGAGATTGGACGCAAAGATGCAGGCCCACAGCAGGTGTTGTAAGCCCCGAAGACGCCGGTGCGACCTGCGGAGCATCTGGCGCAAGTCTGCCAGATCGGCTGGGCCGCTGTTCGCCAGGCTGCGGTCGTCCTGCATCCACACAAACTCCGCCGGGTTGAGTTCGGGGGCGTAGCTCGGAAAGTATTCCATCTGCACCCGCGGATGCTGCCTGAGAAACGCCGTGACCTCCCGGCGGCGATGGATGGTGCGTTGATCCCACAGGAGCACGAGGGCGCCGCGGACCTGCCGGAGCAGGTGCGCGAGAAAGCCCCGGACATCCAACCCGTCCAGCGCCCGAGCGCGAAACTGGAGATACAGCGCGATGCGCGTCCGCCGGGGCGACACCGCGAGCGCCGTGATGGCCGAGAGGCGGTCGTGTTTGTACAGATGGTAGACGCGGGGGGTGTGCCCGCGCGGCACCCAGGTGCGGGTGACGTTGGGGATGAGCAAAAACCCCATTCATCCACGAAAATGAGATGGACGCCACGTTCTGCGGCGTTTTTTCATATGCGGCCAGCGGCGCCGCTTCCACTCCGTGATCGCGGCTTCGTCTCGTTGTAACGCACGCCGCTCCGGCTTTTGGCAACTCCAGTCCATGCTGTGTAGGAGGCGCCCGACATGACACGGATGGTACCGTACGCCGAACAGGCGCGCGATCACCTCCGCGAGGCGGGTGAGCGTCCAGAGGTCCGTCGGATAGCCGGCCGCCAGCGGGCCCTTGAGGAGGGCGCGCTCGAGCCGCGCGCGTTGGGCGTGGGAGAGTTTGGGCGGGCGCCCCGGCGTGGGGCGGGGCCGCAACCCGCGCAGCCCCCTCGTCTGGTACGTCCCGGCCCAGCGAAAGACGGAACTCACCGACGCGCTCACCGCGCGTGCC
>DASQGM010000081.1:0-4033 GCA_035632615.1 bacterium
GTTTCGACGTTCAACAACCGCGAGGTGCTGCGCCCGACGCTCGAGCACCTCGCGGCGCAGCGGTTTCCGCGCGAGCGGTACGAGGTGGTCGTCGCGGACGACGGATCGACCGACGGCACGGCGGAGATGGTCCGGTCGCTCGCATTTCCCACGGACCTCCGGCACGTCGTCCACGCGCACGCCGGCGCCTCGGCCGTGCGCAATTTGGGCTGGCGTGAGGCCGGGGGCCGGATCGTCTTGTTCGTCGACTCGGACTTCTGGGCCGAGCCCGGCCTGCTGGCCGCGCACCACCGCCACTACCCGCCCGGGGCGGCCCGGATCGCGGTGCAGGGCGCCACGGTGATCCACCCCGACAGCCTCGTGACCCCGTTCATGCGGGTCAAGGAGGTGAGCCCGGACCTGACCGTCCGCAGCCGCCAGCACATGTCCCCCTACCACGTCGTCTCGCGGAACTTCTCCATGCTCAAGACGGACGTCGACGCGGCGGGCGGCTTCGACGAAGGGTTTCCCGGGTACGGGTATGAGGACCTGGACCTTGCGCTCCGCATGTCGGCGATGGGCGTCGTGTTCGAGTACGAGCCGGAGGCCCTCGGCTACCACTACCACGTCGAGAGTCTGGAGGGGGTCCAGCGCAAGATGTACGAGGCCGGACTGTGCGCGGTGTACGTCTGGAGGAAACACGGGCGGCCCGGCCGGCTCGGGCTGTTTCTCGAGATCCTCCCGTGGATGCTTCCGTTCAAGTGGCTGGTGTTCCGGACGCCCCTCGTGATGCCGCTGCTCCGCCGGCTCGTCCCGGTGGGCGAGCGGCGCGGCTGGCTGCTGGTCCTCAACGAGTGCTACAAGAACCTGCTGCAGGAAGCATTCTACGCGGGGGTGTTCGAGGCCCGGCGGACGGCCGTGCGGACGTCGCGCGGCCGCGCCGCAGCCGCCCGCGTGCGCGGAGGAACCGACGATGGCATCTCGTGATCCCGCCGTGGACGTCTCGATCGTCGTGCCCGTGTACAACGAGGCGGAGAGCTTGCCGACGCTCCACGCCGAGGTGACGGCGGTGATGGAGCGGCTCGGCCGGCCGTGGGAGATCATCTGCGTGGACGACGGCAGCACCGACGACAGCTTCCGCGTCCTGGAGGATCTCGCCGAACGGGATCCGCACGTGGTCGCCGTCCAGCTCCGGCGCAACTTCGGTCAGACGGCGGCGATCGCCGCCGCCCTCAACTACGCCCGCGGCAACACCATCGTGCCGATGGACGCGGATCTGCAGAACGATCCCGCGGACATCCCGCGGCTGCTCGAGAAGCTCGACGACGGGTACGACGTCGTGAGCGGGTGGCGGCGGGACCGGGCGGATCCGTTCCTGAGCCGGCGCCTCCCGTCGATCCTCGCCAACCTCACGATCTCCTCGGTCCTGGGACTCAAGCTCCACGACTACGGGTGCACGCTCAAGGCCTACCGCAGAGAGGTCTTGGACCACGTCCAGCTCTACGGCGAGATGCACCGGCTCATCCCGGCCTACGCCGCGTCGATCGGCGCCCGGATCACCGAGCTTCCGATCAACCACCGCCCCCGGCGGTTCGGCCGGTCCAAGTACGGCATCGTGCGGACGCTCAAGGTCCTCCTCGATCTGCTGACCGTGCGGTTCCTCAGCAGCTACCTCACCAAGCCCATCTACGTCTTCGGGGGGTCGGGCTTTGCCGTGGCCGCCGCGGGAATCGTCGTCACCATCATCGTGGCCATCCAGAAGCTCGCGTACGGCGTCTGGGTCCACCAGAATCCGCTCGCGTGGATCGCCGGGTTCTGCTTCGTGTCCGCGCTGCAGCTCATCCTGATGGGCCTCCTGGCTGAGCTCATCGTCCGGACGTACCACGAGTCGCAGGCCAAGCCGATCTACGTGGTGCGGCGGGTGGTCAACCACAACGGGGACGCGGGTCGTGTGCGGGATCTCGGGATTCACGGGTAGCGCCCTCGGGCCCGATCGCGCGGACGCGGTCATCCGCGCGATGTGCGACGCGATCCGCCACCGCGGGCCCGACGACGACGGGTACTACGTGGGGGCGGGCGCGGTGTTGGGCGCGCGGCGCCTCAGCATCATCGACGTCGGAGGCGGCCACCAGCCGATCGGCAACGAGGACGGCACCGTCTGGGTCGCCTTCAACGGGGAGATCTACAACTTCCTCGAGCTGCGCGCCGATGCGGAGCGCCGCGGGCATCGCTTCCGCACGCGCTCGGACACGGAGGTCCTCGTGCACTTGTACGAGGACCGCGGCCCCGACCTCGTCTCGCTCCTCGACGGGATGTTCGCGTTCGCGATCTGGGACGGGACCCAGAGGCGCCTCGTCCTCGCCCGGGACCGCATGGGCAAGAAGCCGCTGCACTACACGTTCGCGGGAGACGGGCTCGTGTTCGCGTCCGAGCTGAAGGCCCTGCTCCGCCACCCCCTGGTGGCGCGAACGCTGTCGGCCCCGGCGCTGGCGCGCTACCTCGCGTTCGACTATGTGCCGGCGCCCCACACGATCTTTCAGGGCATCTCGAAGCTCCCGCCCGGCTACGTGCTCGTCTACGAGGACGGCCGCGCCCGCCTGACGCGGTACTGGGACCTCCCCGCGCCCGGCGACGACGGGGTGGACGTCCCCGAGGCGGCGGAGCGGCTGGCGCAGCTGCTCGACGCCGCCACACAGCGCCGCCTGATCAGCGACGTCCCCCTGGGCGCGTTCCTGAGCGGCGGGATCGACTCGTCCGCCGTGACGGCCCTGATGGCGCGGCACGCGTCGACGCCGGTCAAGACGTTCAGCATCGGTTTCGAGGAGCCGTCGTTCGACGAGTCGCGGTACGCGCGCGAGGTGGCGGCCTGCCTCGGCACCGACCACCACGAGGAGATCATGGCGCCCCGGGTGATGCTCGATCTCGCCGCACGGCTCGGCGAGCTCCTCGATGAACCGCTGGCGGACGCCTCGATCCTGCCGACGTATCTGCTCTCGCGGTTCACGCGGCGTCACGTGACCGTGGCGCTGTCCGGCGACGGAGGGGACGAGCTGTTCGCCGGCTATCCGACGTACCAGGCGCATCAGATCGCGCGGCGGCTGGCGTGGACCCCGCGCCCGGTCGTCGCGGGGGCGCGGGCGCTGGCGGCCCGCCTGCCGGTCTCCTACGGAGACCTCAGCCTGGACTTCAGGATCCGACGGTTCCTGGGGGGCGTCGGCCGGCCCCTGGAGCTCCGGCATGCCGCGTGGCTCGGGACGTTCGCGGCCGACGAACTGCCGACGTTGCTCGCGCCCGACGTGTGGCAGCAGGTCCGGTCGGACGACTTGTTCTCGGAAGTGCGCGGGCACGTCCGGGCGGCAGAGGGCCGAGACTGGCTCGGCACGCTGCTGTACCTCGACGCCAAACTCTACCTGCAGGACGGGGTGTTGGTCAAGGTGGACCGCGCCAGCATGGCGTGCTCTCTGGAGGTCCGCTCGCCGTTCCTGGACACCGCGGTGGTCGAGTTTGCGAGCCGTCTCCCGGCGCGGCAGAAGTTGCGCGGGCTGACGACGAAGTTCTTGTTGAAGCGCAGCCTGAGAGGCGTCTTGCCCGACCGGATCCTCGACCGCCGCAAGAAGGGGTTCGGGATGCCGGTGGGGATGTGGATCCGCGGTCCCTGGCGCGAGCTGTTTCGCGACGTGCTGGCGCCGGACCGCCTCGCCCGCCAGGGGCTCCTCAACCCGCAGGCGGTGACGCGCCTGCTGTCGGAGCACCTCGAGGGCACGCACGACCACCGCAAGAAACTGTGGAATCTTCTGGTGCTCCAGCTCTGGTATCGCTCATACCTCGAGGACTCCGCCGCATAAGACCCTGCAGCCCTTCCACTGCCGCCCGCCGTCAAGTGTCGTGAGATGTGCAAGAGTCTGTCATCTGTGACTCGAAGACTTAGCATGCGCTCCAAAATTACGCGCAATGGTTAACCGGCGGCATGGCGCGATGCGCCAAGGTCAAGTCCAGTCGTCTTTGCCCAACCCGGGGGTGCGCGTTGGGAGTCCGATACCCGGTCTGTGATCCG
>DASQGM010000082.1:0-6465 GCA_035632615.1 bacterium
TTTCGTCCCGCGCTGCGCGCGGACACGATCTACGACGTCGATATCCGGGCGCTGCTGGCGCGGGGCATTCGTGGACTCATCCTGGATCTCGACAACACACTCGTTCCCTGGGGCGCCCGCGAGGCGCCCCAGGCGCTTGTCGAGTGGATCCGACGCACGCGCGCCGCGGGGTTCACATTGTGCATCGTGAGCAACAACGGCGGGCGGCGGGTGACCGCGCTCGCCCGCTCCCTGGACGTGCCGGTGTTGACCGGTGCGATGAAGCCACGGCGTGGCGCGTTGCGCCGTGCGCTGGGTGTGATGGGGACGACGGCCGACGCCACGGCACTGGTCGGGGATCAACTGTTCACCGACGTGCTCGGCGGTAACCGACTTGGGCTCTACACGATCCTGGTGCAGCCGCAGAGCGCGCGCGAGTTCGTCTTGACGAGGCTCGTCCGCGTGGCGGAACGGGCGGTGCTTCGATGCCTCCGGTGAGGCGGCCACGGAGCGGACGGCGCAACCTGTGGAGGGAGCAATGAGGGATCATTTGGAACGCGCGCGTCACTATCTCGCCGGGAGCGGCGTCGACGCCCTGCTGCTGGTGAAGGCCGAGAACCGTCGGTACGTCACCGGGTTTACCGGGTCCGCCGGCATCGCCCTCGTGGCGGGGGGCGCCGCGCTCCTTGCGGTCGATTTTCGCTACTATGAACAGGCCGCCGCGCAGGCGACGGCGTGTGAGATCGTCCGAGGCGGAGCAGATCTCCCGGGCGCCCTGGCGACCGCCGCCCGGGCCCATGAGCTCCGCCGGATCGGATTCGAGGCAGAGTTCATGCCCTACGCTCAGGTGGAGCGCCTGCGGGAGAAGCTGAGCCCCTCCGAGCTGGTGCCACTCGGCGATGTGGACCGCGTGCGGTGGGTCAAGGACGACGGGGAGGTCGCCGCGATCGAGCGTGCCGCGGAGATCTCCGACGCCGGGTTCGCGCACATGCTGACGGTGCTCCGACCCGGCATGACCGAACGGAGCGCCGCCGTCGAGTTCGAGACGTTCATGCGGCGGGCGGGCGCGGAGCGGCTCTCGTTCGACCTCGTGTTTGCCAGCGGGCCTCGCTCCGCGCTGCCGCACGGGCGGGCGACGGACCGCGTCCTGGAGGCCGGCGACTTGGTGACGTTGGACTTCGGGCCGGTGTGCGACGGGTATACGTCCGACTGCACGCGGACCGTGGTGTTGGGGCGGCCGGACGACCGGCAGCGCGAGGTGTACGCGCTCGTGCTGGAGGCACAGCGTCAGGCCATCGTCGCGGTACGCGGTGGCGCGTCGTCCCGGACCGTCGACGCGGTCGGGCGCGGCGTCATCGAGGCCGCGGGGTACGGGGAGGCGTTCGGACATGGACTCGGCCACGGCATCGGGCTTGAGATCCACGAGGGCCCGTCGCTGTCGCCGCGGATGGACGTGCCGTTGGAGCCGGGCATGGTGTGGACGATCGAGCCGGGGGTGTACCTCCCGGGGTGGGGTGGGGTTCGGATCGAGGACGACGTTGTCGTGACCGCGGAGGGTTGCCGGGTGCTCACGCACGCGCCGAAAGATCTGATCGTGCTGCCCGCGTGACCGTTTCGGAACCGCGCTGGATCAGGCCTGTCCCACACTCGGCTGCGGCACCCCGCTCGGGTCCGCGCGGATCGGGCATCATATATTTGCGTTGGTTGACAATGGCCGGCGGCGGCCGGTACACTCCCGGTGGGTGATGTGACGTGATTTCGAGCAATGACTTTCGTCCCGGTGTGCACGTGCTGCTCGACGGCGATCTGTACGCCATCGTCGAATCGCAGCATGTGAAGGTCGGTCGGGGCCCGGCGTACGTGAAGGCGAAGGTGCGCAACACCAAGACCGGGTCGACGACCGAACGGACGTTCCGGGCGGGTGAGCGTGTGCCCCTCGTGTATCTTGAGAAGAAGACGATGCAGTACCTGTACGGTACCGGCGATGAGTACGTGGTCATGGACAAGACCACCTACGAGCAGATGTCGCTCAGTCCGGCGCTGTTCGGGGACGCGGTGCGGTTCCTGCGAGAGAACATGGACGTCACCGTTACCTTCCACGACGACACGCCGATCAGCGCCGAACTGCCGAACTCCGTCGATCTGCGTATCGTCGAGACCGCTCCTGGGATTCGCGGGGATACGGTCAGCGGCGCCACCAAGCCGGCCACCTTGGAGACCGGCGCGGTGGTCCAGATCCCCCTGTTCGTGGAGACCGGCGAGACCGTCCGCGTCGACACTAGAAGCGGGTCCTACATTGAGCGTGTCCGTTGACCCGGAGGCGGCCCGGCGGGACGATGGCGCGTGTGATATAATAATACATCGTGAGGCGGGGGCAGCCGCAGCTCCGGCGGTGTCCCGGCTGAGCGGGCTGGTGGAATCGTTGAGGAGGTGGAGCGCATGAGCACCGAGGGTGCGGGGACTTCGCACGTTCCTGCCGGTGAGTTCCGGAAGCATCCGAACGATACCGGGTCCCCCGACGTTCAAATCGCCAGGCTGACCGAACGGATTGCTCACCTGAGCGAGCATCTCAAGGTTCACAAGAACGACTTTCACTCGCGCCGCGGCTTGCTGCAGATGGTGGGCCAGCGGCGGCGGCTGTTGACGTACCTGAGCAACCACGATCTGGCGCGCTACCGTGCGCTCGTGGAGCGGCTCGGTCTGCGTCGATAGCACGGCGGGAGCCCGGCGTTGATCCCAGGCGATGGATCACTGTGCAGGGCGGCCCAGGGGTGCGGGAGCGGGATGAGGAGGACGGGCAGCGGATGAGCGGAGAGATCAAGACCGGACGGGTGGAAGTCGAGGTTGCCGGCCTGCCCTTGTCGATCGAGACGGGGCAGCTTGCGAAGCAGGCGAACGGTGCGGTGGTCGTGCGGTACGGGGACACGGTGGTGCTGGTGACCGCCACGATGTCGGCGAGTCCGCGGGAGGGGATCGACTTCTTCCCGCTGACGTGCGACTACGAAGAGAAGATGTTTGCCGCCGGGAAGATTCCCGGCGGTTTTTTTAAGCGCGAGGGGCGCCCGGGTGAGCGCGCGACCCTCACGTCGCGGCTGATCGACCGGCCGCTGCGTCCGCTGTTTCCGAAGGGGTTTCGCAACGACGTCCAGGTGATCGCCACGGTGCTCAGCACCGACCAGGATCACATGTCGGACGTGCTCGCGGTCACGGGAGCCGGTGCGGCGTTGGCGATCTCCCAGATTCCGTGGGACGGTCCGATCGCGGCCGTGCGCGTGGGGTTCGTGGACGGACAGCTAGTGGTCAACCCGTCGCAGCGGGTCGTGGACGACAAGACGACCGATCTGGACCTGGTGGTCGCCGGTACGCGGGATGCGATCACGATGGTCGAGGCCGGCGCCCGCGAGGTGACAGAGGATCGGCTGCTCGAGGCGCTCGATCTGGCGCACGCTGAGATCCGGCGGATCACCGGGGCGATCGACGAGCTCGTCCGTCAGGCGGGCCGGCCGAAGATCTCGCCTGCGCTGGTGGGTCCGCCCGCCGACGTCGACGCGGCGGTTCGGGAGGCCGCGGGTTCGCGACTGGCTGCGGCGTTGCGGAACGCCGACAAGCTGTCTCGCGAGAGCGCGCTCGCCGAGGTGGCGGCCGACGTCCAGGCGCAACTTGCCGCGCGGTTCCCGGGGCAGTCGAAGGCGATCGGTGACTGCGTGGAGTCGTTGGCCAAGGCCGAGGTGCGCCGGATGATCCTGGACGAGGGCGTCCGGACGGACGGGCGCACGTTAACCCAGATCCGGCCGCTCAGCGCCCAGGTCGGTCTCCTGCCGCGGGTCCACGGATCCGGGCTGTTCGTCCGGGGGCAGACGCAGGTGCTGACGACGTGCACGCTCGGCACCGGCCAAGACGAGCAGATCATCGACGATTTGAGCCTGCGCGACCGCAAGCGGTACCTCCATCACTACGACTTCCCGCCGTACAGCGTCGGTGAGGCCCGGCCGTTGCGCTCGCCGGGGCGACGCGACATCGGCCACGGGGCGCTCGCGGAGCGGGCGCTCGAACCGATGATCCCGCCGGAGGAAGCCTTCCCCTACACGCTGCGGCTCGTGTCGTTGGTCCTCGAGAGCAACGGGTCCACGTCGATGGCGTCGGTGTGCGGCAGCACGCTCGCGCTGATGGATGCGGGCGTGCCGATCGCGAAGCCCGTGGGCGGCATCGCGATGGGGCTGATCAGCGGCCCCACCGGTGACGGCCGCATGGCGGTCCTGACCGACATCCAGGGCATCGAAGATGCGATGGGGGACATGGACTTCAAGGTAGCCGGGACCCGGGATGGGGTCACCGCGCTCCAGATGGACATCAAGATCAAGGGGCTGTCGCGCGAACTGTTCGAGCGGGCGCTCGCGCAGGCGCGCGACGCGCGCTTGCAGGTCCTCGACGTGATCGAGCGCACGATTCCGGCGCCGCGCGCGACGATGTCCCCGTACGCGCCGCGGATCTTCACGATTCACATCAACCCCGACCGGATCCGTGAGGTGATCGGTCCCGGCGGCAAGGTGATCAACAAGATCACGGCGGAGACGGGTGTCAAGATCGACATCGAGCAGGACGGACGCGTGCTGATCGCCTCGGCGAGCGAGGAAGCGGCGGCGCGCGCGCAGCGGATGATCGAGGACATCATCAAGGAAGCAAAGCCGGGCGAGGTGTACAAGGGCAAGGTGACCCGGTTGATGAACTTCGGGGCGTTCGTGGAGATCTTCCCGGGCAAGGAAGGCCTCGTCCACATCTCCGAGCTGTCGAACCAGCGGGTCGGCCGGGTGGAGGACGTGGTCAAGGTCGGGGATGAGGTCGAAGTGCGGGTGAAGGAGATCGACAACCTCGGCCGCGTGAATCTGACGCGCCGCGGGCTGATCCCCGACGAGCCGGTGCCCGACGGCGAGGTGGTCGAGGGGGAGGCGGCCCCCGGTGGTGATGCGCCCGCGGGCGCGGGTCGGCCCGCGCGGGGACCGCGGATATCAGCGCCCCCATCGAAAGCCGAGATCGTAGTCGAAGCGACGGCGTCCTGGCGTGAGAGAAGCCTCCGCGAGGGGGCTTCTTGGTTATCGCGGCCATCGCCGCCCGGAGACGTGTGGGCCGGGGCGGCGCGATGCGGGGGGTACAGGGGAGACATGGCGGTCGATCAGGCGCTTTACCGCAGGACCGTGCTGCCGAGCGGGCTGGTGGTGCTCACCGAGCCGATGGACCACGTCCGCACGGCGTCGCTCGGAGTGTGGATCGGTGCGGGCTCGCGCTACGAGGAGCCGGCGCGCATGGGCATCTGTCATTTCATCGAGCACGCCCTGTTCAAGGGCACGCGCTCGCGGTCGGCGCTCGCGATCGCGCAGGCGATGGACGCGATCGGGGGCCACCTCAACGCGTTCACCGACAAGGAGCATACGTGCTACTACCTGCGCGTGCTCAGCGACCATCTCGACGACGCGATGGCGGTCCTATCCGACATGCTCCTGGATCCGGCGTTCGATCCGGACGCGCTCGAGCGGGAGCGGCAGGTGATCCTCGAGGAGATCCACATGTACGAGGACGCGCCGGACGACCTCGTCCACGATCTGTTCGCCGCGTCTCTGTGGCCGGATCATCCGCTCGGCCGGCCGATCGCCGGCATCCAGGACACGGTGCAGGCGCTCGGGCGCGCCGACCTCGTGACCTTCATGGACGCCTACTGCCGTCCGGATGCCGCGATCGTGGCTGCGGCGGGACGGCTCGAACACGAACAGATCGTGGAGCTCGTGCAGCGCTGGCTGGGCGGCTGGCGCGGCCGGCGCGTCCCGGTGGAGATCTTGCCGCCGGTGGCCCGGACGGCGGTCACGCTGCGGAACAAGGAGATCGAGCAGGTGCACCTATGCCTCGGCGTCCCCGGATACCCGCAGGCGCACGAGGACCGCTATGCGCTCGCGGTCCTCGACACGGCGCTCGGGGGCGGCATGAGCAGTCGCCTCTTCCAGGAGATCCGCGAGGAGCGGGGGCTGGCGTACGCCGTCTCCACCTACCACGCGGCCTACCGGGACGCCGGGGCGTTCGTCGTCTACTGCGGGACGAGCCCGGCGGCCGCCCGCGAGGTTGTCGGTCTGGTCCTCGACAATCTCCTGCGGGCGACGAACGGGCTGGCCGCCGAGGAGATCGCGCGGGCGAAGGAGTCGCTCAAGGGCAGTTTGATGCTCGACCTGGAGACGCCGGGAAGCCGGATGAGCAAGCTCGCGCGGTCGGAGCAGTATTTCGGCCGGCAGCTGACGCTCGACGAGATCATCGCGGACGTCGACGCCGTCGACGCGGACGATGTCCGCCGCGTGGCGACCGCGCTGTTCGTGCCGGAGCGGATGTCGCTCGCGGCGATCGGGCCGTTCGATGCGAACGGCAGGCTGGCCGATGAACTGCACGGGGAGGTGCGTCGCTTTGCAGGTGCATAGAGTCGTGATCGCCGGGGCGGCGGGCCGCATG
>DASQGM010000083.1:0-17942 GCA_035632615.1 bacterium
CGGTGAAGGGGATGCTGACGGGCCCCTACACTATCGCCGAGTGGTCGTTCAACGAGTACTACCCCACGCGCCGGGAGCTCGTGCTCGAGCTCGCGCGCGCGGTCCATGACGAGGCGGTCGATCTCGAGAAAGCCGGCGCGAGGTACATCCAGATCGACGAACCGGCGATCCACACCCGTCCGGACGAGGACTTCGAGTTGGCCGTCGAGGCGATGGAGGTCGTGACCCGCGGCCTCAACGCCTACACGGTGACGCACGTCTGCTACGGCGATGTACCCCGGATCTATCCCGCGATGCTGCGGCTCGCCGTCAACCAGATCGATCTCGCGCTCAAGAACGAAGACTACGCCCTCCTCGACACGTTCCGGTCGCCGCGGTTCACGAAGGACATCGGCCTCGGCGTCCTGGACGCGCACAGCCACCGGGCGGAGTCTCCCGAGGACGTCGCCGAGGGCATCCGGCGGACGCTCGAGGTGATCCCGCTGGAACAAATCTACGTCTCCCCCGACTGCGGGCTCAAGACCCGGACGACCGACGAGACCGTGGCGAAGCTCCGGGCGATGGTGGAAGGGACCCGGCAGGTCCGCAAGGAGCTCGCCTCATAGCCGCGCCCGCGCCGCCTGTTCTCGTCGTCGAGGCGCATCGGCTGGTCCGCGCCTCGACAGAGCACGTCTTCAACCACCTTGTTCCGCCGGATCAGATGGCCCGGTACGGCGCCCCGCTGTGGATGATCGCGGACGCGGTGGAGAAGCGGGGGGCGTCCCAGGTCGTCGCCCTGCGCGGCTACTTCATCGGGCTGCCGGTGGAGTGCGTCGCCCGCGTTGTGCTGCGCGCGCCGGCCTCGCTTGAATTCGTCCAGATTCTCGGCACCCTGCGGGCGTTCTCCGGCCGCTGCACGCTTCGCAGCGTCGAGGACGGGACCGAGGTGCTGTATCGCCTCGAAGTCGATCCCGGCATCCCCATGATCAGCGAAGACGCGGCCCGGCAATTCCTGGTTCAGTTTCTCGAGCGCATGCTGGACCGTGTGAAGCTGGCCTCCGAGCGCAAGTCGCCGAACCGGCGTGCGGCCCGAGGTACGGCCACCAGCACGGCACTGCCGGGCCAAACCGCCCCGGAGGACGAAGAGCCGGCCCAAATCGCCGAGGCCGCTGGAACGGCTGCGGACGCCGGGAAGACCCGGGAGGTGCCGCCGGCCGCCGCTCGGCCGGTCCGGAGAAAGCCCGCCCCCAAGCGAGCGGCTCCGCGCCCCGAGCGCGTTCGCGCGGAGGCGGCCCCCGCCCCGGAGCGCGTGCCGGAGCCGTCCCAGGCCGAGTCGACCGCCGCCCCCGCGGGCGGACCGCCGTCTGGCCGGAAGCGCCGGCGCCGCCGCCGGCGGCGCCGGTCCGAAGGGGGAGCAGCGGCGGGGCCGGCTACTCCGTCCGGCGGATAGGGTTCCGTCGCCTGGAACAACACGCTCGGCGCTACGCGCCGAGGCCGGGCCCGGCCGCGTTCCTGCTTCGGCGGCCTCTCATGTCACCGGCCGCAGGAACGTTCGCTCCTCGGCGAGGATCAGGCGCTGTTCCTCCGCGAACCGGAAATTCGCGGTGCCCGCGGCGTCCGCTCTAAGACGCGCCCGGTACGTCTCGTAGGCCGCCAGACTCTCGAACGAGATCAGCCCGTATGCGATGTTGTTGGTGCCCTCGTCCGGCATCCAGTATCCAATCAGATCGCCACCGCACTTCGGGATGATCGTGAGCCAGCGTCGCGCGTACTCCTCGAACGCACCTTTCTTGAACGGGTCGAGTTGGTACCGAATGAACACGGTGATCGCCATGTCACCCTCCGCGTGATCGGCTTACTGCGCCGTGGGGTAGTACTGGGGTGCTTCCGCACGATCGAACATGCCGTAGTCGCGAATGAGCCGCACGGTCCGGTGCCGAGCCTCCTCGGGCGCCTCGGCCAGCCAGGCACGCACTGCTCCAGCATCGCACCAGAAATTCAGCAAGAGAAGCCTGGCGGGCTGATAGATGTGCTCGAATACGTCCCACTCGACCGGCTCCGGACGCGTTCCCCCAGGGCGTCCTCCGAGCGAGGCCGCGAGGGCGTCCACAATCGGGGCGGAAGACGCGTCGACGAGTGATCGCTCGGTAAGGGTGGCGATCTTGGCGGCCCCGACGTCCGTCTCGTCGAATCGCTGTTCGCGCAGCACGCACCCGTGCGGCAGATGCGTGTCCGCCACGATCTCGCCGACGCGCAGGTGATAGTCGCGGAAGACCTGCGCGCGGCCTTTCGCTTGTACCTCGTGGTGCACGCCGAGCGTGCGCCAGCGGATCAACGCCTTTTCGTCCCGCCAGGTCGACATCGAGACGAGCCAACCCGCCCGGCGCTTGCTCGCGAAGCGCTCGTTGTCGACGAAGCCGTCGATCTTCTTCAATTCGGGGGTCAACAGCGTCGCATAGCTCACGTAGTCGTCCCAACGCTCGGGCTTGGGATTGACTTCAAAGATCACCACGAACACTTCGGTGTGCCTCCCTCGGGTTCGATGTGTGAACGTCAGTGCGCCGCCGGCACAACGTCGCGGTCCAAGTCCCGAGCGCCCGGCGGCAGGTAGCGCAAGAACAGCGTCAAATCGCGCACGGGACTGGGGGCTCGGAAAACCTGCTCGCGCGGATCGAGCTTGTGGATGTGCTACACTGTTATCACCTCGCGACGAATCTGCTCGGTGATAGCGTAGCGCCAGAATAGTTCACGCGGGCGTGTACTGTGGCGGTACCGCGTCCACGCCGAACACCCGCGCCATCGCGCGCCGTCCCCGCTCGGTGAGCAGCAGCGAGCGGTCGCGCCCGTGCCGGGTGACCCAGTCGTTGGCGAGGAAGCAGTCGCGCAGATGCATGCCGAGACTGCCGGCCAGGTGCGCTCGGCGTTCGGTCCAGTCCATGCACGGCCGCGCGAGCGCGCGGCGCCGCTCGCGCATGGCGGGCACGTTGATCCCGAGCCCCTCGAAGAACCGCTCGCCCCGCCGTGTTACGCGAAACTCCGCGTCGTCCGCGCGGAGCAACCCGCGGGCCAGCAGCGCGTCGGTGACGGCGACGCCGAGCCGCCCGGCGAGATGGTCGTAGCAGATGCGGGCCTCCCGGAGCCGCTGCGCCGCGCTGTGCTGATTCAGCGCCACGATGCGGGGCGGCGCGGCGATTGACAGCAGGGCCTCGATCGCCCGCGCCACCTCGCGCGAGGTGAGGCGGTACAATCGTTGGCGACCCGACGGGGTGACCGCGAGAAGCTTCCCGTCCACGAGCTTTCGCAGATGCGCGCTCGCAGCCTGGGGAGACGCCGCACCCCGGTAGGCGAGCTCCGAGGCCGGCAGCGCTCCCCCGTCGACGAGCGCGAGCAACATCGCCGCCCGGGTGCGGTCGCCGATCAGGGCCGCGACGTTGGCCACGTTGGGATCGGGTGAAAGGCGGGAAGGCACGCGAACCGTCATACGTCCATTCTACACCGAAGACAGTTCAGGCTGGCGTGAACTGTGCCGTACGGAGCCGGGCCCGTGCCCGCGCCGCATCCCTAGTCGCCGTGCACCGATGCGGCGGCCGCGACGCCCCGCACGACGTCCATCACCTCGTCCACGTGCCGCTCCCATGAGAAGCGCCGCGCGAGGACCTGGCCACGGTCGGCCATGCGCCGCCGTCCGTCGGCGTCCCCGCGCAGGCGCGTGATCTCGCTGGCCAGCGCCGCGGGATCCTCGGGCGGGTAGAACGCCGCGGCGTCGCCGCACATCTCGTGGTTGAGCGGGCGGTCCGCGGCGATCACCGGTACTCCGCTCGCCATCGCCTCGACGAGTGGGAATGCGAACGACTCGCACAGGGACGGGTGGACGAACAGATCGGCCGCGGCGTAGACGTGGTGGACCGCGCCGTGCGGGACGCGCCCGAGGAGCCGCACCCGGTCCGCGAGCGCGTGACGCTTGATGAACGCTTCGTATCGCGGGAAGCCTTCCGGCCAGTCCTCGGGGGCGATCGTGAGCCAGGTGGTAGAGGGGACCTGCGCGTCCCGCAGCAGCCGGGTTGCCTCGAGCAGGATCTCGACCCCCTTGTAGGACGCGGCGTGCGACACGTACAACAACCGCGTTCCCTCCGATCGTGCGAGGACGGCGGCCACCTCGGCAGGGAGCGGCGTGGTGGTGCGGAACGCCTCGAGCCCGAACCCGTGCGGCACGACGCGGAACCGCTCCGCCGGCAGGCCCGGATAGAATGCGCGGATCATGTCCCGCATCGCGGCCGACGGCGTGACCACGCGCCGGGCACCGCGCATCACCGCGTGGGCGAGGGCGCGGGTCGCGGTAACCATTACCGTCTGGCGGAGGGTGAGACCGCGCAGGTAGTAGTCGCAAAAGTACACCGGGTTGCGCTGGAAGACGACGTGGGGAACGCGGCAGCGCACGGGGCCGAAGTTGAGGAGCGAGACCAGGACGTCGGGGCGTTCGCGCGCCTGGACCCGCGTGATCCCCCACTGGTCCCACACCGCGTGGGCGAGCCTCCCCCGCAATTCTCCCGTGCGGATCAGCCGGACGTTGCCGGGCAGTTGCGGCGCCGGCCAGCGGGCGTTCACGCACGCGACGAACGTGTCCGACGGGTACCGGAGGCCGGCGGTTCGGAGGAAGTTGGGAAGATGGGTGGCGGAGCCTCCCATGCGGGCGGATACGGCGTTGATGAGGATGCGCACGATGAAGCGATTGGCGGCGGGGGCGCCGGGTTCCTCGGCAACCTGCCACACAACGCTCCCGACACGCGCCCGCGTACATAGCCAACCCGTCCGGATTGCGGGCTTGACTGTTACGTGCGTTGATATATACTGATGATATAGACCAAGGTCCAGGAGGGCGTGATGTCTGGTGCAGGGATCGCCAAGCTGTTCCGAAACGGCCGTAGTCAAGCCGTCCGATTGCCCCACGAATTCCGCTTCCACGGGGATCGGGTGCGCGTTCGCCGGGTCGGCAAGGGCGTGCTCCTGGAGCCGATGGTCACGGACGTCGGCGAATGGTTCGCAGAGTTGGACCGGATTGATGGGGAACCATTCATGTCCGAGGGGCGAGATCAACCAGCCACGCCTGTCCGTGACGTGTTCGCGTGAGCTATCTTCTAGACGCCAACGCCTGCATCGCGCTCATAAACGGGGCGCCACGCCGAGTTCGGGCACGGTTCGAGCGGGTCAGCGCCGCGGGCGCGACCATCGCCGTGTCCACCGTTGTCGCTTTCGATCTCTGGTACGGAGCCGCGAAGAGTTCACGCAAGGATTCGAATACTCACAGACTGGAGATGTTCTTCTCCGGGCCCATCGAGCTGTTGCCGTTCGGTGACGACGACGCGCGCACGGCAGGCGAGGTCCGCGCTGCGCTGGAAGCTGCCGGGACGCCTATCGGCGCTTACGACGTGCTGATCGCGGGACAAGCGATGCGCCGTCGGGTGACGTTGGTTACGGCGAATGTGTCGGAGTTTACCCGAGTGACTGGGCTCACCTGGGAGGATTGGGCGACACACGAAGATCGCCGTCGGTCCACGAGGTGATACCTCTGGCATGGGACTTGCCCCACTCTGATCGCAGTTTCTGGCCCCGATTGAGGGCCAGCTTCCTGGCGTCCGGAGGGGGGATCCGACCCAGCGCGCCTTGACGCTCCTCTGCCTCGATGCTACGCTGAATGGGTACTGAGAATGACTCTCATCGGCCCTTCGTCTAACCCGGCCACCCGTCGCACGCGCGGCACCACGAGCCGGAAGCCGCGCCCTGGGAGCATACCGAGGAGGCAAGGATGACTGCCCGCCAGCTCGCTGTGACCCGAGAGCAGGTACTTGAGGCGCTGCGCGGCGTGATGGACCCAGAGCTCCACCGCAGCATCGTGGAACTCAACATGGTCAAGGAGATCGCGATCCGCGGCGGCGACGTCCGGGTCGACGCGCTGCTCACGATCAGCGGGTGCCCGCTTCGGGAGACGATCATCGACTCCATCAAGGCGAAGGTCGCGGAGCTTCCCGGGGTCGACCACGTGGACGTCCAGCTCGGCGTGATGAGCCAAGAGCAGCGCCAGGCGCTCATCGGCCAGCTTCGTCCCGGCCCGCAGCGGCAGTCCCCGCTGCTTGCGCCCACGTCGAAGACGCGCGTGCTGGCGGTCGCGAGCGGCAAGGGTGGGGTCGGCAAGTCCACCGTCACCGCGAACATCGCCGTGGCGATGGCCCGGCGGGGCCGCACGGTCGGCGTCGTGGACGCCGATGTGTACGGGTTCAGCATTCCCAAGATGATGGGCGTGTCGGGGCGCCCCACGATCATCGACCAGATGATCATCCCGCTGGAGCGATGGGGCGTGCGGCTCATGTCGATCGGGTTCATGGTGGACGAGGGCGAGGCGGTGGTGTGGCGGGGGCCGATGCTCCACAAGGCGCTGACGACGTTCCTCACCGAGGTCCACTGGGGTGAGGTCGACGATCTCCTGATCGATCTCCCGCCCGGGACCGGAGATGTCTCGCTCACGATCGCCCAGACCCTGCCCCGGTCGGAGATGCTCATCGTCACGACACCGCAGTCCACCGCGACCGGCGTCGCCTACCGCTCCGGCAAAATGGCCGAGAAGGTCAACATGCCGGTCATCGGCGTCGTCGAAAACATGTCGTACTTTCTTCCGGCGCCTGGCGCCGATCCCGTGTACATCTTTGGGCAGGGCGGCGGTGAGCAGCTCGCGCGGATGGTTGACGCCCCGCTGCTCGGCCGGATCCCGCTCGACCCGGCGATCCGCGAGGGGAGCGACCGCGGGATCCCCATCGCGGTGGGCGCTCCGGATAGCGCGTCCGCGCGCGTGTTCTACGAGATCGCGGACGCCCTGCTCAAGCGATGAGGCGGAGGCGACGCGCGTAGCATGGACCCGGTCGCACTGAACGCAGAGATCGAGAAGCACGTCCGGCCCCAGACGTTTCCGGTCGGGATTCGGATGGTGCGCGCCGGCGAGGCGCTGCCCGACAACGTCCGGATCCCCAGCCGGGACATGGGCATCCGGGTGGCGATCTGCCAGACGTTCTCGATCGCACGTCGCTACGGGTGGGCGGTCGCGGTCGGGCGCGACGATCTCAGCTGCCCGCTCGCGAAGACGGCGTTCGGATTCGAGCCGGTGCTCCCGTACTACGCGGAGGGAAACCTGGCGTGCGGGATGTACGTCGGCACGCCCGAGGCCGCGGCCCGCACGGAGGCGGAAGTGCCGAAGTTCGTGTTCGGGGAGTACGAGCGCATCCTCATCGCGCCGCTCGGGCGCGCGAAGTTTGAACCCCACGTCGTGCTGGTCTACGGGAACTCGGCCCAGGTGATGCGCCTCGTCGCCGCGGCCCTCTACCGTCGGGGCGGGAGGCTGCACAGCAGCTTCTCCGCGCGGCTCGACTGCGCCGACGCCGTGATCGAGACGATGCACGCGGGCCAGCCCCAGGTCATCCTGCCGTGCTACGGCGACCGGATCTACGGGCAGACCGAGGACCACGAGATGGCGTTCACGATCCCGTGGGCGATGATCGGAGAGTTGGTGGAGGGGCTCGCGGGGACACATCGGGGCGGCGTCCGCTATCCGGTCCCCGCCTGGCTCCGGTACACCGGCGAGTTTCCCGAGAAGTACCGCAAGCTCGACGCGTTGTGGGAGGAGCAGCACGGGGAGTCCGCGGAGGCGCCCCCGCAAGGTCCGCGCGAGGATCCGGCCGGAACCGGTCGCGACCCCCGCGGCGGCGGCTAGCGGCGAGCGGCGGTCACCTGCCGCAGCGAACGCCTCCGGCGGAACGCGCGAGGGTGCCCGGCGGCCATCTGCGACAATGACCGGCGATCTGAGCGGAACGTTCCGGTGCGTCCCACGAGGACGCCGGGGACGGAACGCGACGCCCGACCTTCAACGGGGGTGAGCACGGGGTGGCAAAGCGGCTCAACGACGTGACGATTCGATTTGCGGGCGAGGCCGGGCAGGGCGTGGAATCGGGCGGCCACGGGTTCGCGACCGCACTCAGCCACGGGGGGCTGTGGCTGCACGCGTTTCCTGAGTACATGTCGCGGATCCGCGGCGGCCTGAACTTTTTTCAGATCCGCGTGTCGGATCGTCCGCTGTGGACCCACACCGAGGGCACACACCTCCTGCTCGCGTTCAGCTCCGAGGCCGTGACCGAGTACGGTCCGCACATTCTCCCGGGCGGGGCGCTGGTCTTCGACGAAGGGTTGAAGTTCGATGCGGACGCGGTGAGCACCCGGGGCACGCAGCTTTATTCCATGCCGCTCCACAAGATCGCGCAGGAGATCGGCGGGAACAAGATCATGACGAACACGGCCGGGCTCGGCGCGGTCGCGGGGATCATCGAGTACCCGTTCGAGTTCATCGCCGGCGAGATCCGCGAGAACTTCGCCCGGAAGGGCGACGCGGTCGTTCAGGGCAACCTCAAGGTCGCCGAGGAGGGCTATCGCCTCGGCCGCGAGCGGTACGCCGGATCGTTCGACTGGAAGGTCTCCCCCCTCGATAGCCGCCCGGCGCGTGTCCTGATCCACGGAAACCAGGCGTTCGGCATGGGCGCGATCGCGGCGGGCTGCCGGTTCATGTCCGGCTACCCGATGACGCCGGCGAGCTCGATCCTCGAGTTCATGGCCGCATACCAAGACGCGTACGATATCGTCATTAAGCAGACCGAGGACGAGATCGCGGCGGTGTGTTTCGCGATCGGCGCGGGGAACGTGGGAGCGCGGGCGCTGACCGCGACGAGCGGCGGCGGGTTTTCGCTGATGGTCGAAGCCCTCGGCCTCGCGGGGATGGCGGAGGTGCCGGTCGTGATCGTCGAGGCGCAGCGACCCGGACCGTCCACCGGAATGCCGACGAAGACGGAGCAGGGGGATCTGCTGTTCGCGCTGTTCGCGAGTCAGGGCGAGTTTCCGCGGATCGTGCTCACGCCGGGGACGCAGGAGGAGTGTTTCCACGCAGCGGTGCGGGCGTTCAACCTCGCCGAGAAGTGGCAGTGTCCGGTGATCGTCATGACCGAGTTCTACCTGACGACCGCCCTGCGGCCGCTGCTGCCGTCCGACCTCCCGATCGAGCACGTCACGATCGATCGCGGGGAGTTGCTCACGGCGGAGCAGCTGGACGGCCTCGAGGGACCCTACCTGCGGTACAGGGACACGCCCAGCGGCATCTCGCCGCGCGCGCTCCCGGGACATCCGAAGGCGGTTCACCAGGCGTGCAGCGACGAGCACGATGAGTACGGGCACTTTGAGGATGAGGACGCGGCCAACCGCCTGCGCATGGCCGGGAAACGCATGCGGAAGTTTCGGAACATCGTGGAGGATCTCGGCGGGCCCACGATCTACGGGCCCGAGGGCGCGGACCTGACGCTGATGGGGTGGGGCAGCTCGTACGGGGCGATGCGCGAGGCGGTCGACCGGCTCAACGCCGGCGGCACCCGGGCGAACCTGCTGCACTTCGTGGATGTGTGGCCGTTCCCCGAGGCGAAGGCGGCGCCGCTGATCGAGGCGGCGCGGACGCTGGTGGCCGTCGAGGGCAACCAGACCGGGCAGTTCGCCCATCTCGTGCGGGCGATGACCGGGCGCCGGGCCGATCATTTCGTCCTGCGGTGGGATGGCCGGCCGCTCAGCGCCGACTACATCCTCGCCAACCTCAAGGAGGCCAAGGTCCATGCTTGATGTGAAGCTGTATCAGAGCCCGATCAAGCCGACGTGGTGCCCCGGATGCGGGGACTACGGCATTCTGAACGCCGTGAAGAGCGCGCTAGCCCAGTTGGAGATCCACCCCCACGAGGTGCTGTTCGTGTCCGGCATCGGCTGCGGGAGCAAGCTTCCGGACTACATGAACGCGAACGGGTTCACGACGATCCACGGCCGGTCGCTTCCGATCGCGATGGGGGCGAAGCTCGCCAACCCCGATCTCAACGTGGTCTGCGTCACGGGCGACGGCGACGGATACGGCATCGGCGGCAACCACTTCCTCAGCATCATGCGGCGCAACCCCGACCTCGTCCACATCGTCGAAGACAACATGGTGTACGGGTTGACGAAAGGCCAGTACTCGCCGACCAGCCCGCGGGGGTTTGTCACCAGCACGACGCCGGACGGCAGCATCGAGGTCGCGTTCAACCCGATCGCCACGGCGATCAACGGCGGCGCCACGTTCGTGGCCCGTGGGTTCTCCGGCGACCCCAAGCATCTGGCAACGCTGATCGCCGCCGCGATCCAGCACCGTGGATATGCGCTCGTGGACGTGCTCCAGGCGTGCGTGATCTACAACAAGGTGAACACGTACGACTTCTACCGGCAGCGCGTCTACAAGCTCGACGAGGCCGGGCACGACCCGGCGGATCGGGACGGCGCCTGGCGGCGGGCGCACGAGTGGGGGGAGCGGATTCCGATCGGCATCGTCTATCAGGCGTCGGGGCAGCCGACGTACGAGGAGCAGGTCAAGGCGCTCAAGGCCGGGCCGGTCGCGAAGCGCCGGCTGGCACCGCTGGCGCCTGCGCAGGCGGACGCGCTGCGCCGGGCGTTCGTGTAGGAGGGGATCGGTACGTGGCGGTAACGACGGGGAGGATCAGGCGGCGGCCCGGGACGGGCCGCGGCGCCGACACGGTCGCCGACCGCGTGCGGGCGCTCGAGCGGCAGGGCTACCGCGCCACGCCGCAGCGGCGGGCGATTCTCTCCGCCGTGTTGGGGGCCGGGCGCGTGAACGTTTCCGCCGAGGAGATCTGCGGACGGGCGCGCACGCTCTGCCCCACCGTCAACCTCGCGACGACGTACCGCACGCTGGATTTGCTCGGGCGGCTGGGGATCGTTCGCCGGCTCACGTACGGAGACGTGCGGGGCGTGTTCTGCGCGAATCCGGAGCCGCACTACCACGGAACGTGCCTGCGGTGCGGGGCCGTGGTGGACCTGCCGCGAGGGCGCGTTGCCGAACTGCTCCAGCGCGAGCAACGGGGACTCACCGACGGGACCTTTTCCATCGTCGACCACCGGGTCGAGTTCTACGGATACTGTGACGCGTGCCGCGCGTCCGCTCGGGCGGCGGTGACCCCGTGAGGGCCTGGGGCGGCCGGCTGCGCGCGGCGTTCGCCGGCCTGCTGGGCGCCACCGTCGTAGCGGGGTGGGGTATCGGGTCGTGGGCGGCCACGCCGGCTGCCGCACCGCTGCCGCTTGCGTTCCCCCTCCATCTCACCTCCGATCAGGTCACCGTGGACAACACAGGTGCCACGCTCATCGCGTCCGGCCACGTGCAGGTGGACTACGGCGCGGACCACGCCACGGCGAACACGCTGCGGCTCACGAAGGCAGCCCGCACGGCGGAGCTGTCCGGCCATGTCACCGTGACGGGGCCGCAGGGGCAGGCGACGGCGGAGACCGTGACGCTGACGCTGACCCCCCCCAACGAAGTGACGAGGGCGGTCATGACCGGGAACGCCTCGGTGGAGACGCCCCAGTACGCGCTGTCGGCCGATGCGATCGACGCCGACCGGTCGACGCAACGTCTCGTGGCCGACGGCCACGTAACGGCGTTCAACGCGCCCGACCTGATCATCAACGGGGACCGGGTCGTGTACGATCAGCGCACACAGCACGGGCTGGTCACGGGCCATCCGACCGTGGCGAACAAGGCCGGCCGGATGCAGGGCAGCGCGATCGAGCTGTTTCGCGCGGAGGACCGGGCCGTGATTCACGGGCCGGTCCAGGCGGATGTGTACGGGGCGGCGATCACCAGCGCCGACGCGACCGTGAACTTCAAGACGTCCGTGGCGACGCTCACCGGGCACGTCGTGATGGTCCGGCGCCAGGGGACGCTCTGGGCGGATCGGGTGACGATCTTCTACGAGACGCGGCGGATGATCGCCCAAGGCACCACGCGCGGGCACTTTACCGAACTCGGCGACACCGCGAACCCCTGACCGGGCATGGCCGCGCAGCGCCCGCGGCGCGTTTTCCCGGGGGGGTGACGTCCAGGAGGTGGAGAGTATGGTGGTCCAGCGGGTCAGACGCCCGACGCTCGACGAGATGGACCTGCCGATCGGCAAGAAGACGCGCCTGCACCGGATCCTCTACGCACACGGGCCCGGTCACGGGGTTGCGCTGATCCTGCCGATCGATCAGGGCATCGAGCACGGCCCCGTGGATTTCTTCTCCAATCCTGACAGCGCCGACCCGGAGTTCCAGTTGAGGCTGTGTGTCGAGGGCGGGTATTCCGCAGTGGCGTTCCACTACGGGCTCGCCGCCAAGTACCTGCGCCCGTACGCCGGACGCGTGCCGCTGATCCTCAAGATCAACGGTAAGACGGCCATCCCGTCCGACGCGCAGCCGTTCAGCGGGCTCACCGGGTTCGTCGAGGACGCCGTGCGCTTGGGGGCGGACGCGGTCGGGTACACGCTCTACGTCGGCTCGCCGCGCCAGGACGAGGACATGCGGCAGCTTGCCGAGGTCCGGCGCGCGTGCGACGCCGCGGGGATGCCGCTGATCGTCTGGTCGTACCCGCGCGGCGAGGCCATCGACAAGAAGGGCGGCCGCGACAGCCTGTACGCCGTAGACTACGCGGCCCGGCTCGCGTGCGAGATGGGCGCCGACATCGTCAAGCTCAACGTGCCCGAGTTCGACGACAAGGCGTCCGCGTCGCCGAAGCCGTACAACACGCTGCACCTGGGGTACCGGGAGGCGGTCGAGAAGGTCGTGCGGAGCGCCGGCCGGACGCTCGTGCTGTTCAGCGGTGGCAGCAAGATGGGCGACGAGGACCTGCTGGAGAAGGCGCGCCACTGCATGGAGGCGGGCGCGGTCGGCCTGATCTTCGGACGGAACATGTGGCAGCGGTCGATGCCCGACGCCCTGCGGATCACCGCGGACATCAAGCGGATCATGCTGGAAACGGGCTAGGACCGTTTGGAGCGATCCCGGGTGGGCGCGGTCGGGCGCTGGGTTGCCGCGGTCGCGGTCGGAGTGATCGTCTTCGAGGGGCTGGACCTGCTCGGGTCCAGCCCCGCTGTTACGGCCTGGCTCCCGGTCGCGGCGTCGCTCCCGACCCTCTCCCCGTTTGCCTGCGGCGCGGCGGCCACGGGGACCGGCCGCCTGCGCATCGTGCCGGCGCTCCTTGCCGCCGCGGTGGCGGTGTGGGCGCGAATCGGCGTCGACCGGGCGGTGGGGACGCTGGAGGGTGCCCACCCGCCCGCGGAGTACGGTCTCGTCCTCGTGCTCGCGTTCGGCGTGCCGTGGATGCTGAGCGCGCTGGCGGGCGGGGCGATCACGGTGCTCGTCCGGGGTGCCGCCCGGCGCTGGACCCGCGGGCCCGTCCGCCCGGCGCTGCGCCCGTAGATGCCTCTCCGCGACCGGCTCTCTCGGAAGGCCCGGCGTGCCCGTACGCTCGTGTTCGTTCCGCGGCTGCGCGGGCTGAAGTAGCGTCGACGCGCGATGCCGAGCAGCCAGTTTGCGCTTCCGATCGGGTTCGACCTCGCCGGGGTGCTCCTGTTTGCGGTGACCGGGGCGTGGAGCGCGATGGCGCGGGGCTACGATATCATGGGTGTGTTCGTGCTGGCGTTCGTGACCGGCACGGGCGGGGGATTGATCCGTGACGGCCTGTTCCTGACCCGAGTGCCGCTTGTCCTCACCGACTGGCGCTACGTTGCGGCGGTGCTCGTGGGCGGCCTGATCGGCGTGGCCGTAGGGTCTCACGCGAAACGATTCGCCACGGCGTTCGCGATGGTGGACGCGCTCGGTCTCGGTGCGTACGCGGTCGTCGGCGCGCAGGCTTCGCTCGCCGCGGGGCTTCCGGCGCTCGCGGCGCTGATCGTCGGGTTGACGAACGCGGTCGGGGGAGGGCTTCTTCGAGATGTGCTGGTGCGTGAGGAACCGCTGTTGTTCAAGCCGAGTCAGCTATACGGCGTGACCGCGCTCGCCGGCTGCGTCGTGTTCCTCCTACTCGAACGGCAGCTTCGCGTGCCGGCGACGGACGCGGCGCTCGTGGCGATCGGCGCGACGTTCGCGCTGCGCATGGCCTCCAGGCGCTTCAACTGGCAGACCGCCCCGCTCGGCCGCCGGTAGCGCAGGCATCGTCGCGTCCGGTCGGATCGCGCCCTCAGACAACGAAACACGACCCGCGATGGCAACGGCATCGCTACGCTCCGGCGCGCGCCAGGCGGAGGGCGGCGTCCTCCGTGGCTTTCTTCGGCGGCCAGCCGGGTGAAAGAGCCCCAGGCAATGCGAGCATGGGTGCAAATTAGCCGAGGTGTGGGTGAATATCACCCACCCCATGGGTGATGATTACCCGCCCCTCATCGCGATCATTTCGCGCACCTCCACGAACGAGAGTGTACGCGAGATAGGGAACGCCCGCGATTACGTGGCTGGTAATTGAATCCGATGCGGGGCCGGGCGCCGCAGGCGCGTGAAGAACGTCCGGGTCCGGCCCCAACGGGTCGGTGGCGCTACGGTTCCTCGCCCCGGGTGATGTAGTTGTAGAGCGTCCGGTCGCGATACGCCATGTTGAACTGGACCGCCGCATCTCGGGTCCGGGCGGTCCGGTAGTACGCCGAGCCGAGCATGTAGTGCAGCACGCTGTTGCTCGGATCCAGCCGGACGGCTTCCTCCCATTGGGCGACCGTATTCTTCGCGTCGTTGTGCGTCGAGTAGATGTACCCGAGGTACCCGTGGTTCATCGCATTCGACGGGTCCTGGCGCGTGATCTCGAGGAACTGCTCGAACGGTGTGTTGTGGTTGCCGCCCACCCACGACGCGAACGCGAGCTCGTACCGGGCCAAGAGGTCGTGCGGGTTCCGTTGGACATCCGCGGTGGCGTCCGTGATGATCTTCCGCTCCAGCTCGGGGCGGCGGGACTCGCCGCCGATCATCCGGTCGACCTGCTTGAGGACGTGCCATCCGTCGATCAGCATGCCCTCGTGCGCATACACCATGGAAAGCCGGAAGGCGAGTTCGGGGTCCGGGTGTGTGGCCAGTTGCGCCTTGAGCCCCGGCACCATGGACTTCCAGCTCTGTCCGCCTTGCTGTGCGCCCGCGGGAATCGCTGGCGCGCACAACAAGACCGCGGCGACCAAGACGAGCACGGGCATAGCGACGCGATGGATCGAGTGGTTCGGCTTTGTCATCTCAGCGACACTCCGTGGAGTTGAAACTCTGACAGTGTAGCATACGCGCCGGGCGTGGCGCCAGTTCGATGTGGGCACGCCGCCTATTCAACTGCGCCGATCTGTCGCATCAAGCTCAGCGCGTCGCCGAGCACCCACACCTGGCGGATCTTCCCGTTGGCCATCTCGAAGAACGCGGCGCCGCAGTAGGTGACCTTCCGCCCCGTCGCGGCGTGTTCAAGAAGCTGCCCCAGGTGCGTGCCGGTGAAGGTCAGTCGCGCCACCACCTTCTCATCCTCGGCCACGAGGTCGTCGATCCGATTGTTGAAATCGGGGAAAGCGTCGCGGATCAGGCGCATATACTCCATCACACCGGCATGGCCGTGCTTGCGCAGGCCGATTGAGCCGCGGAAGTCGACTTCGGGTGCGAGCACGGCAGGCACGGCGGACTCATCCCACGTGTTCCACATGACCTCGTAGAACCGTCGCACCAGCGCCTTGTTGTCTCGCACGGTCAAGTCCGCTCTGCGCCGATCCACTCCGCGCCGCCGTCCCAGACTTCCTTTTTCCAGATGGGGACTGTGAGCTTGAGCGTGTCGATGCAGTACCGCGCCGCCTCGAACGCCGCCGCCCGGTGCGGCGCCGAGACCGCGACGGCCACGCTGGTTTCGCCGACGCCGAGGCGTCCCGTGCGATGTGCGATCGCGACGCGGGTGACCGGCCACCGCTCCCCGGCCGCCGCGGCAATCCGCTCGAGCTCGCGGCGCGCCAACGCGTCGTATGCCTCGTACGTCAGGTGCTGCACCCGGCGCCCCCGGGCATTGTCACGAACGACGCCCAGGAACAGCACGATCCCGCCGGCGGTGGGGTCGGCGACCTCGGCGAGCACCCGATCCGCTGAAATCGGACCGTCGGTGAGGATCACGAGCGGCGCGCGACCCGACGGGGTCTGCGTGACCCCGGCGTGCTCGTCCGCATCGGGCGTGTCCCTGGACACGTCCGGGTGGGTCCCGCACCCGTCCCCGCCGCTGACCGGCGGAATCAGGGCGACCTCGTCGGACTCCCGGAACGGACGAGGGTCTCGGACGTACTCGTCGTTGACGGCGTACCCGCTCGGGGCAGGAAGCGACGCCAGCGCCGGGTACCGCGCGACGAGCGATGCCCAGAGCCCCGGACCGTCGGCGTCCGGGTCGATCGGGATCTCCACGAGCGGCTGTCCGACCGCCTCCCGGTACGACGCGAACAAGCGGACCTTGACCTTCACGCCCCGATTGTACCACACGCGCGCGCGCACCCTGCCGGACAACGGCATCTGATCGCGCTCCGTACGCGGTCGGGCGGAAGCTGCTCGACCCGCCGGATGCCGTCCCGGGCGCCGGCGGAACGTGCGTGGCGCGCCCAGGGTGCTGGTGGCACGCGGTCGAATCACTGGCACGGCGCGATGACGGACGCGGACCGGGCGGGTTGACAGGAAGCGTGACGGGCGACACGGCCCAGGCGGCCGATCGGGAGTCCCCCGCCGTCCCCGGCGAGGGACCGGTTGGCGGGCCGGGCGGACGAACCTCCTCACAGAAGGCGCAGGTCCGATCCCGCGGTGAAGCGGCGGCGGTCTGCGTCATCGTCGCTGGTGCCCTGGCGATCCGCTTGTGGGGCGTAGGGCGCGGGCTACCCTACGTGCACGAGTGGGACGAGCCGCTCGTCCTCACCTGGGTCATCGGGATGCTCCAGCGCGGCGACATCAATCCGTCCACGTTCGCGTATCCCAACGCGTACTACTACATGCTCCTGCCCGTGGTGCACCTTTGGTACTTCTGTCTCCATCTGCGTGGACGGATCGCCTCCCCGTGGGACATCCAGCTGTTTCACCCCCAGGGGGCCTACGCACACTACTGGTGGTACATCAGCTACCCGTCGTTCTACGTCTGGGGCCGTGTCCTCACGGTGTGCCTGGGCACGGCCACGGTGTTCCTCGTCTACCGCATCGGCGCGGTCTTGTTCGACCCGGCCGTTGGGCTCGTCGCCGCGGCGATCCTCGCGGTAGCCCCGGGCACCATCTACTACGCGGATACGGTGCGCGTGGACGTGCCCATGATGTTCTTCCTGATGCTGGCCATTCTGGCCGGCATCGACGTGTGGCGCCGGGGCGTCCGGCGGGACTATTCGCGTGCCGGGCTGCTGGCGGGCCTCGCCGTGTCCACAAAGCCCAACGCCTTTTGGGTCGCCGTGCCGCTGTTCGTCGCGCACCTCCTGAACACGACCCGGGAGGGTGTGATCGACCGCCGCGCGGTGCGCATGGCGTTGTTCACCGTGTTGGGATTCGTGATCGGCACCCCGTTTGCGCTCGCGCAGGTCGGATATTTCTTGGACCGGATGAGCCAGAACGCCGCGGCGTACGGCGGATTTCCGAGCCCGGCGATGATGCGCATCGGCGTGCCCCTGTACCTGGGGTATCTAGCGTATCCGCAGCAGGGCGCGGAGTGGTACGTGATCCCCCACGTCGGCTTCGGGCTCGCCCCGGCCGTCGCCGCGCTCGTCGGGGCCATCGTGGGTTTCTTCTGGAGGCCGAAGGCGCAGGCCTATCTGCTGAGCTTCCCAGTCGTCTACTTCATCTACACGTCCGGCCAGCGCTTCCTGCCGCTGCGGTACATCCTGCCCGTGCTGCCCTTCATGGCGCTGTTCGCGGCCGTCGGCGCTGTCTGGATCTGGCAATGGCTGCGGCCCCGGTGGTCGGTCGCGCCGGCGGTCTGTCTTCCCGCGCTCGCGGCCGCGGGCGTGGTGGTGCTGCTCCTGGGGCCGGTGCGGGATTCCATCGCGCTCGCGCGGGCGCTGGCGGGCGATCGGGACACGCGGGCG
>DASQGM010000084.1:0-3880 GCA_035632615.1 bacterium
GCCGGGATCGCCGAGCGCGCCCCTCCGTACGTTCCGTATCCTTCAGTTCGCGGCGGTGACGCGGTAGTGCCACCCCTGCCCGGGCGTCCGGTCCTGCGCGCGAAGTGGAAGTGGAGCGACCGCTAGGGAGCGACACGACACGAGTCTCGCCCCGGTCGGTCTCGATGAAATTTCGACAGCCCTTGCTATATACGGCTCCGCGCTCGATGGGGCTTTCGCCCGCGTCGGCCCGCACCGACTCCTGCCGCGTGCGTCCTGAGCCCGGTTGATGCGTCGGTCTCGAGTCTCCATGCTCAAAAAGTTGCACACCCATGCATCGCGCGCCAGTCCTTGTGGCACAAGGGTTTCCGCACGCGGCTAATTCACGACCCAATCTCAGGGGGGCCTACCCTGCCCGGGGGAGACGACCCTCGCGCCGGCGGGGCCCGCCAGCAAGCGCGGTGGTCACATTGACTGGTCATTCCGTCTAGGACTGTTTTGTACGTAATATGCGCGGCTGGACCCCGGCATATTTGGGCAGACACGGAGTGAACACCACACCGATACAAACGGGGCGGTACGTGAGATCCGTTGGCGAGGAGGACCGACCGATGCGAGGATGGCTGCGTCTGATCTTCGCCGTTGCGGGGTTGGCGGGAGGGGCACTGGTCGCGGTCGTACCCGCGTCGGCACAGGCGCCGACGATACCGCAGCAGGCGCCGGCGGGTACCACGGCAGTCAGCGTGGGTGACCCGGTGATCCTACAGCCGGGATCCGATACCATCGGCCCCGTTCCCGGCGGCGAGGTGACCTCAGTGACCTCGTCGGATCCTAGCGTCGTAACAGTCGACGCCAACTACTCCAGTTTCGGGGGCGGCTGGAACCTCAACTACCAGTGCAAGAAGGCCGGGGTGGCCGTCGTAACGGTCGTGCTCAAAAACGGCACCAAATACGCCAAACTCGTCGGTTGCGGCGTCCGCTTTCCGCTCCAGACCGTGGACTACACCAAGGGTCATTACAACAGCAACTCCTACCTGGCGTGGGTCGACCAGAAAGGCACGCTCGTCGTCAGCGGTGCTTACCAGGACGCCGACAACAACACGCAGGCACTGAACATCGCGGTGTCCAATTATGGCGTGCCAAAGTCGGCACCGGCGCGCATCCCGCCCCCCGCAAACACGAATAACCAAGGCGGAGAATAGATCTTGGTTGACCCGCTCCGCAGCTTCCTCCAGCGAGCCGGCCCGTAAGAACCCCCCGTTGTTAGCGGGACGGCTTGCAACTGCTCGGCGATCAGCTCGAGCGTCGTGGCGTCGGTCCGTCGGCGTCGAACAAAGCCTGCCAGCAAAGCACGGTGGGCACGCTGACTACCTCAATCCATAGCGTGGCAGGTATGCGGAGCCCTATATAGCAAGGGCTGGCGAAATTTCATCGAGACCGACCGGACCGGGGCGAGACTCGTGTCGTGTCGCTCCCTAGCGGTCGCTTCACGTCCACTTCGCGCGCAGGACCGGACGTCCCGGGCAGGGGCGGTACTACCGCGTCGCGGCGGCGACGCCGGCCTTGAACGCCTCCCACGCCTCGTCCACGGCCCCGGGCCGGTACATGACGTCGAGCGTCGTCATGGCGAGGCCCTTCGCGGCGTTCATCATCGCCTGGCGGCCGCGCTCCGACCCGGACGCCTCGCGGAACTCGGGCGTGTGCCCGGCGAGGTCGCCGTCCCCGATCGCCAGGTACGGGTGGATCGTCGGGCAGATCATGCTGACGTTGCCGATGTCCGACGAGCCGACGCCGCCGACCTTCGGCGGCTCTTCGCCCCGCACGCCGAGGCGCTCCATATTCTCGCCGAAGAACCGGACGAGCACGGGGCTGTTGTGGCGCTCCGCGTACGTGACGCCCGTCTCCATCTCGACCGCGGCGCCGGTCGCGATCGCCGCGCCCTCGGCGCAGCGCTTCACCTTCACCATCACCTCTTCCATCGCCGCCCGCGTGGCCGCGCGCACGCTGAACCGCGCCTCGGCGTACTCGGGCACGACGTTCGGCGCGTCGCCGCCCCGCGTGACGATCCCGTGGATGCGGACGTCGCTCGTCACGTGCTGGCGGAGCGAGTCGATCGCGTGGAACGTCAGCATCAGCGCGTTGAGCGCGTTCACGCCGCGCTCCGGCATCGCCGCGGCGTGGGACGACTTGCCTTGGAAGTTGATCGTCAGCCGGCGGGAGGCGAGCGCGCCGCGCGCCCACCAGTTCGCCCGCGACGGGTGGAACATCATCACCGCGTCCACGCTGTCGAAGACGCCCTTCTCCGCCATGATGACCTTGCCGCCCCCGCCCTCTTCCGCCGGCGTCCCGAGCACCGTGAGCGCGCCGGCAAGCGACGGCGCGGCGCGGTGCAGCGCGACCGCGGCGCCGACGCTCGCGGTGCAGATCAGGTTGTGCCCGCAGGCGTGGCCCAGCCCCCGCAACGCGTCGTATTCGGCGAGCAGAGCGACGTGCGGGCGCTCCTTGGTTCCGCGGACGCGTCCGCGGAACGCGGTCTCCATCCCGGCGACGTTCGCCGCGATGTCGAACCCGTTCGCCTTCAGGAAGTCGCTCAACCACGCGCACGCCTGGCGCTCCTCGAACTGGAACTCCGGGTGCTCGAAGATTCGCCGGCTGAGCGCGCCGAGGTCGTCGCGCAGGCCGTCCACCTCTTTGCAGACACGATCTTTGAGCGCGTTCAGGTCGTCCATGGATCGACACCTCTCGAGGATGATGAGGACGCGTGGGCCGACGGGGACCGCTTCGCCGAGGAGACCCCGGCGCCCCTGCGAAAGTAGCAGAGGCGCCCGGCCCACGGTCCTGCGGGCGCGATCACCGGCGTTCCGCCGAGGAGGATCCCATGACGGTGCTGCTGGACGAGAGCGTCCCGAGGACGCTCGATCAGCTGCAGGAGCGGCTGCGGGGCGACGCCTTCCGGGGCGCCCGCGTGGAGGCCTGGGTTTTCGAGGGAGCCGCCCAGCGCCGTGCCGCCGAGGAGCGGCTGGCCGCCGGCGGCGTGCAGGCGAGGGTGCGGAGCGCGTACAAGCCGCTCCTGCATTTCTTCTTGGAGGACGTGGCGGCCGCCGATCTGCGGCGCGCCACCGTCCGGTATCCCGTGCATGACGCGGCGCACGGCCGGCGATTCCTCATCGAGGCCTATCCGCTCGCCGCGCTGCTGAAGGGCACCGAGACGCGCTGGCTTCCGGGCGAGGCCGCGCTCTCCTACCGCGTCGAGCTCGAGTACCAGGGCCGGGACGCCGCCGTCCACGAGGTCTTCGCTCCGAACCGCGTCCGGGAGGACCACCTCGGCGAGCGCATGCTGTCGCCGACCGGCTGGCTGCGGATCACGGGCTCCCGCGATGGCGTCGGGGACACGGATCGACCGCTTGAGACCGAGTTCGAAACGACCTTCCACAAGATCATCGCCGCGGTCGGGACGCACCCCTGGGGCGCGCAGGAGCCGTACTTCGAGCAGCTGGTGATTCGCGCGGACATCCCGGGCACCGAGCAGCGGTTGCCCTATCTCGAGGAGTGCGTGAGCACGGCCGAAGCGCTGCACGAGGACGTCTATTTCTCCCTGCTCGAGTGGTTCAAGCGGCGCGCGGGCCGCGGGATCGACGATCGCACCACCCAGCCGGGACAGACCATCCCGGACATCCGGTACACGGACGGCGCGGCCCGGGTGCGCGTCGCGCTCGAGCCGTTCAGGGCCGCGGAGCCAGCGCAGCCCGCGGTCCCGCTCGAGACGGCCGACCGGCCGCTCGGCGCCGGCCAGCTCGAGGCGGAGCTATCGGCGCTCGGGGGAAAGCGGTTCTCCGCGACGTCGAGGCAGGGCCGCGCGGTCGCGGGAACATATCACGCCGGCGCGCGGCCGGCGATCCTC
>DASQGM010000085.1:0-2535 GCA_035632615.1 bacterium
GGCGCCTGGAGGCGCCGCCGGGTGTTCGCAAAACGCGACCAATCCCGCCGCGGGACCGGACACGAGGAGCACGTCGTTGCCCCCGTCCGGCGTCACCCACAGCCCGGCCCGCCGCGCCGACGCGCCGAGGGACGCGGCGGCATCGCCGAGTCCGGCGACCTTGACGGCGTACGCGCCGTCGCCGCTATCGGGTGACGGCGCCGGCCACGCGACCACGCGGGCGCGGAACCGGCCGGCGACATACGAGGCATGCTCGTTCATCGCCGACTGTGTCCCGTGTTGAACACCGTCACCTGCCATAGGACGCTCCGTCACGGGCGCGCCACCGTAGGTCGCGCCCAAGATGTCCGCCTCATCCGCTTCATCTTATCACCCGGGCCTTCCGGGCTGCCGCCGCGGTCCGTTCGCGCCGGGGAACACGACGCGGCGCATCGAAGTCAACCGGTGCTGGGACGGCGCGACTCCGGATCGGCAACGAGAGGCGCCCCCGGGGCGCCCGGCCGCGGCACAACGTCCGTGGGAGGAACCGAATGGTGCGGTTGGGCATGTCCATTCGCGGCGGGGAGCGCCGTGACGAGGAATTGGCGCTGGTCCGCCGGGTCGGGTACGATGCGGTCGAGATCAGCATGGACGGCACGGGGATGCTCATCGGCGGACAACTCCATCCGGAGATGCTCCGGGACGCACTGGCGGAGTTTGCCCGGCATCCACTCTGGTATTCGGTGCACAGTCCGAGCACCCTGGACCTTCGCGATCGCGCGAATCGCGACGTTCAACTGGCGCTGGCCCGGTCCACGCTTCGATTCACGCGGGAAGTCGGCGGCCACGTGCTGGTGATCCACTTCGAGCAGCACAGCCGGAACCCCGAGGACGAAACGGCGTTCGTCGACGCGATTCGGCGCCTGTCGGACGAAGCGGGCGATGTGCTGTTGGGCGTCGAGAACATCGAGGTGGAGCGCGTTGAGCCGGTGATCGAGTGCGTCCGCCGGGTGAACCGGCCGAACGTCGTGATGACGCTGGACGTCGGCCACGCGTACCTCGCCGCGGCCCACTTCCGGTTCGACTTCCTCGAGGCGATCCGGGAGGCGGTGCCGCTCGTCCGCCACGTCCACGTGAACGACAACTTCGGGCGCTACGATCCGCTCCGTCTGGAGAACTTCACCCTCTATCGGACGCAAACTCCGGCCGACACCTTTCCGCTCGGCAAGGGAGACCTGCACCTTCCGGTCGGGTGGGGCGCGATCCCGCTGCAGCCGGTGTTTGGCCTGCTCCGAGGCTACCGCGGGGCGGTCATCCACGAGTACCGGGCCCACCTGTTCCCGGCGTACGCGGAGGCCGCGCACACCGAGGCACGACGGATCGTCGCCTTGATCGGTCAGCCCGAGGAGCGCCCCGGGCAAGAGTGAGCGCGGCGCGCCCCTGTTGGCCGGACCCCGGCGGCCTGGTGCCCAGGGGTGGCAGGCATACCGGCCGCGTGGGACTGTCACGACCGTGTAAAGCTGGAGCCCGGCGCACTTTCCGTGATGAATCGGCGAAGAGTCCGGAAACCCCCGCGGCAGGCGCAGGGAGGAACGCCGGCGCCTCGAATCATCCCCTACCATCCTGTGCTACCCGTTCGCCCGGGCGTTCACCGATCCCGGGCATGCTCGAAGAGCCAGATGCATTGCCGCTTTTCAGGTCGACGAGGGGGTGACGAACGATCATGAAACGGGCCAAACGGACACGCGCAGTCGCCGCCGTGCTGGGCATCGCGCTCATGGCCTTCCTTATCGGGGCTGCCGATCCCCGCGGCGCCGGGGCGCAGAGCCCCGTGACGTTGAACGTTTACATCAGCGGTGACACCAACATCTTCGACCTGTGGAACAAGATGTTGTTGCCCGCGTTCAGCAAGCGCTATCCGCAGTACCGCGCGAACTTTGTGCCGCTGCTCCACGGCGAGGGATCGCAGGGGGTGCTCGACAAGATCCTGGCTGCGAAGCAGGCCGGACGGCCCACGGACGTGGACCTGTGGGAAACGCAGCCGTCGTTCGTCGCCCAAGGCGCTCCCAACGGCCTCTGGGTGAAGCTCACCAACAGCCTGATCCCGAACCTGTCTCACGTCCCGACGCAGAAGCTCGACGCCACCGACTACTACGGCATGCCCTATCGCGGATCGTCGGTCGTCGTCGCGTACAACACCGCGTTCGTCAAGACCCCTCCGCAGACGCTCGACGACCTGCTGGCGTGGATCAAGGCGAACCCCGGGAAGTTCACGTATTGCGACCCCAACACCGGCGGCTCTGGCCAGGCGTTCATGGTTGCGGTGGTCTACAAGTTCGCGCAAATGGCCCAGTACACCGGAAGTGGGTACGACCCGAAGGCCGAAGCGGCGTGGGATCCGGCGTGGCAGATGCTGAAGAGCCTGGAGCCGCAAATGTACAACAACGGATTCCATCCGAACGGCAACGTCGCCGTGCTCCAGTTGCTGGCCCAGCAAAACATCTACATCGCGCCCGTGTGGTCGGACATGGGCACGGACTACCTGAAGCGCGGCCT
>DASQGM010000086.1:0-9681 GCA_035632615.1 bacterium
ACATGTTGGCGGTGTCGATGCCGAACGCGGCGACGTCCTTCGCGTTGGTGGACACGGCCACGAAGTGCCGCGCGATCGCCTGCTCATCGCCCAGGGCGCGCAGCGCCCACGCGCGCGCGGCCTTCGCGTTCGTAAGGGTCTCGAGCGTGGTGAAGGTCTTCGAGGACACGATGAACAGGGTGTCGGCGGGATCGAGGTCGCGCGTGGCCTCCACGAAGTCGGTGCCGTCGATGTTGGACACGAACCGAAACGTCATGTCGCGGCGGCTGTACCATCGCAGCGCCTCGTACGCCATCACGGGACCGAGGTCTGACCCGCCGATGCCGATGTTTACGACGTTGCGGATCGGCTTCCCGGTATGCCCCCGCCAGACACCGCTCCGGACGCGCTCCGAGAAGTCCGCCATCCGGTCGAGCACCGCATGCACGTCCGGCACGACGTCCCGGCCGTCCACAACGATCGCCTGGCTCCGGGGCGCGCGCAGCGCCACGTGCAGGACGGCTCGGTGCTCGGTCGTGTTGATCCGCTCAGCCCGAAACATGCCGTCGATACGCGCCCGAAGGCCGGACGCCTCCGCGAGGCCCCGCAGCAACGCGAGGGTCTCGTCCGTGACCCGATGCTTGGAATAGTCGAGAAAGAGACCCGCCGCCTCGACGCTCATCCGCTCGCCGCGTGTAGGATCCGCCGCGAACATCTCGCGAAGGTGCACAGGGGAGGTCTTCGCGTGGTGGGCCGCAAGCGCGTTCCACGCGTCAGCGCGCGTCCGAGCCGTCGTGGTCATCGCGATTCCTTTCTGCCGAGCACCCTCGGCAGCGAATACGACCACGGTCGGGCGTCCTCCTGCGCCCCGCTCACCGGAGCGCAGGGGCGGACGGGTGCGAGAGGCGAGTGGCGCCGGGGGCCGCGGTAGGAATCGTTCGGCGCGCGCATGAAGCATGGGATCGCGCGTCCCGCATCACTCGTGTCGGCTTGGCCGCGGCGGCCCACCTAACGGCGTTCGGCGGGGGCCACCTGTGCGACCTACCGGAGTTTGCCGATGGCCTCCGCGCGGTTCGCGAGGGCGGAACACGGCTACGAGGCGCTGCCGCGGACGCCCAGCGGCGTGCGCACGGTGTGATGAGTCGCGAAGGAGGCTCGGCGTGACGGCAACGATCAGCCGGCTGTCGTCTCTCGCATGGCAGGAGGTCGGACCGGACGTCCGGGGCGCCTCGCTGGATGACCCCGCGCACGCCGGGGACGAGGACATGCGCACAGAGGTGCTCCAACTCGGGGCGCACGGGCGTGTCGAGCTAGCGCCCGTCGCGGGATCGGACCGCTACCTGTTCGTGCTCTCCGGACGAGCACGCCTCTCAGACGGGCGACGACGGAGCGATCTCGGGCCTCGCACGTTCGCGGCCCTCGACGACACGCAGCGCGCAACCCTGGAAGGAACAGACGCCCCGGACACGCTCATCCTGAGCGTCCTGGCCCCTGCCCCGGGAGCCCCGCACTCGCTGCCCGGCGCCCGCACCGGCGGGACGGTACTCGACATCGCCGAGCAACCGGTCGTGGAAGAACCCGCATCCGGAAAGCGGCGCGTCTATCTGGCGACCGAAACGACCACCGGCTCGAAACGCGCCCACGGCATGGTCGTGACGTATCGCGCCGACACCGTCACCCCGATGCACCATCACCCCAACGCCTCAAGCCTGTTCGTGTTCCTCGACGGAAGCGGCGTCGTCGTCGCGAACGGCCGCGAGATCCCGGTGGATCCGGGGGTCGCGATCCGGTACGGGCGCGGCGATCGGCACGCCCTCCGGTGCGCCGACGGACGCGGGATGCGCTTTCTCGAGTTCCACATCCCGGGCGCGTACGAGACGATCTCGGGCTGACCGGGCCCGGCTAGGTCCGAAACACCGCGAGCGGCAACATCGCGCTCACGATGTACTGACCGGCGTCGACGATCTCCGAGATCTTGAGGTCCACGCACAGGCTGGACAAGAGGTAGGCATCCTCGCCGGACAACGTGTAGGTCTCGGACAGGTGGGCGATCATCGCCCGTACCGCATCCTGCGCCGCCCGGTAGAGATCCGGCCCCACCCCGGTCGTCCCGTACCATCCCTTGTGACCGACGCGGGGCGTGAGCGGCCCCGGTGTCGCAAACTGGGGCGCCGGGATCCTCCGGCCCTTCTGCAGGGTGAAGCGCAGTGCGGCGTACATCGGCGCCTCGATCCCCGTCACGCATACCTCGCCGTCGCCCTGGGCGCCGTGCGCATCTCCGCACCCAAACAGCGCCCCCTCGACCTGCACCGGCAGGTAGAGCGTCGCGCCGCGAACCAGCTGTCGGGTATCCATGTTGCCGCCGAACGTCCCGGGCGGCATCACCGCCTGTTTCGAGGCGCCGGCCGGACAGACGCCCATCGTCCCGAAGAACGGCTCGATCGGAATGGCGATGTCGTCGCGCAGGTACGCCGCGTCACCGTCGCTGAGATCGAAGATCCGGAGGTACGGCGTCTTGAAGTCGTCGGCCAGCAGTCCCAGCCCAGGCAGAATCGCGGTCCAGCCCCATCCCTGCGTGTGAATGTCCAGGATCTCCACGGCGAGCGTGTCGCCGGGCCGTGCGCCGGCGACGGCGATCGGTCCGGCGAGCGGATAGACGCGCTCCCAGTTCAGGCCGGGCAGATCGGCGGTCGTGGACGCCGGCGTGATCTGGTTGTCGCTGACGTCACGCGTGTGGACGACCACGACGTCGCCGCTGTCTATCGTCATCGCGGGCGCATGGCTGACATCCCAGGTGAACCGAACTTTGTCTTCAGGCAGGTAGCGCGTCGCCGCCATCGGCAGGCCCCCGTTCCCTCATGATATCGTCCGGACGCTCACAGGTTCCGCGGGCCGCGGCGGGCTCCTCCCCTCACGGATCCGCACGTGGGCGTTTGCACATGGATCGTGGACGACCGAACGGGGGACCGAGGCGCGCCGCCGCGCACGCGGCGTCAGCGGATCGGACCGGCGCCCGCGTCCTCCGACCATCCGATCCCGACGCCGCCGCGGGGGTCCGAAGCCGCGCCGAGCCCCTGCTCGGTGAGCTCGACCGCCTGATTGCATCCCATGTATCCAGTGACCTCGATCTCGTACCCCCGGCGTGCGAGGGCGTCGGCGACGCGGCCGGCGAGCGCCGGCTCGACGTAGATCTTTCGTCCGGCCTCGCTGTGGACCCGCGGCGACGCTACGGCGTCCGCGAGCGACATCCCGAACAGGACCACGTTGAGCAGGGTCTGGAACACCGCGCTAACGAGCCGGCTTCCGCCCGACGACCCGATCGCGATCCACGGCGCACCGCTCCGGTAGACGATCGTCGGACTGCACCCGCCCATGCGTTTGCCGGCCTCAATCGAGTTGTGGTATCCGCGCAGCGGGTTGAAATGGCCGAGGAAGTTGTTGTACAGGAACCCGAGCGCCCCGGTCATTACGCCGGCACCGGCGATCGACCCGATCGAGTGCGTAATGCTGGCAAGATCGCCATCCGCGTCGGCGCTGGACACGTGCGTCGTGTGACCGTCGGAACCCGTGTCCGCCCCGCGCCCTTCGGCGGCGCGCTCGCGGGGCGCGTCCCGCACCCGCTCCTTGGACAGCAGCCAGTCCAGGGGGACCGTGGCAAAGCGTGGATCGGTCAGATAGGGCATGCAGTCGGCGAACGCCGTCCGAGTCGCCCACGCCACGGTCTCCACGTAGTCCGGTCCGTTCCACGCCATCCGCCCCAGGTCGAGCGGTTCGACCAGGTTCAGCATCGTCAGAAGGACGGGGCCGTGCCCCGGCGGCGGGCTTGAGTAGACCACAAGGTCGCGGAAGGTCGTGCGGGCGGGCGTCGCCTCTTGCACCTCGTAGTGGTCGAGGTCCTCGGCGGTGACGAACGCGTCGTGCGCGGCGAGGTCGGCCGCGATGGTGCGTCCCACGTTCCCGCGGTAGAACTCCTCGGCCCCACCCGACGCGACGCGTTCCAGCGTCCGGCCGTACTCCGGCTGGCGGAGCGTCTCTCCTGCGCGAGGCGGCCGGCCCTCCGGCAGGTACCGCGCGCGGGCCCCCGCGTCGCCGGCGAGCTTCCGGACCACGTCGGGATACCCCGGCCGATCCGCACCTTCGAACGTGTAGTACCGCTCAAGGTAGGGGTAGACAGGGAAGCCGTCTCGCGCGAGCGCCGCGGCAGGCCCTACCAGGGAGGCCCAAGGGATCCGGCCCCCGGCGAGCCGGAACACGGTGTCCATGCCGCGGACGAACCCGGGAACCATGATCGACCGGTAGCCAACCTGGTTCTGGTCGCCGCGGACCAGAAACCGCCCCGCCCGCTCGCTCCGTCCAACGAACGCATCCTCGAACACCCGGGGATGCCCGCCCGACCCGACGGCGACCGACGCGTTGAAGAAGCGCGGGGTCGGCCACGTGCGTCGCGCCAGAAGGATGTGCGCCATGCCGGCGAGCCCGCATCCGAGCGGCAGCGTCACCCCCTGGGCGAACGCCGCGGCCACCGCGGCCTCCAGCGCCGTCCCGCCACGCTCGTACACGTGCACGCCGACCGCCGCGGCCGGCGGCTCCGGACACGCCACCACCTTGGAGATCATCTGTCACCCCTAGTCGATTCTCAAACTCGGATCCAGCATGTCCCGCACCTGATCGCCGACGATGTTGATGCTGAGCAACGTCGCCCCCAGGACGACGCCGGGCAGGACGCCAACCCACCAGTTGGTCTGCAGGTATCCGCGGGCCGTCTCGAGCATGCTCCCCCACTCCGGCACGGGCGGCTGGGCACCCAGACCCAGAAAGCTCAGCGACGCCCCGATCAGGATCGCGGTCCCGTACCCGAGCGTGGCGAGCACGAAGACGACGTGTTGCACATTCGGCAGGATGTGCCGCCGCATCACGCGGGCACCGGAGGCTCCCATGCTGTGGGCCGCCTCGATGTACTGGTTCCCCTTGATGCTCAGCGTCGCACCCCGCACGACCCGGCTGAACGCCGGCGTCTGCCCAACCCCGATCGCGATCATCGCGTTCGTCAACCCCGGTCCGAGGAGCGTGACCACGATCAACGCCAACAGAATCCCGGGGAATGCCATCAGCACGTCGATCGCGCGCATGACGACGGCGTCGAACGTCCCCGCGTAGAATCCGCTCGTCACCCCGACGACCGTACCGAGGGAGACACTGATTGCGGTCGCAAGCACGGCGTATCCGAGCGACGTCCGGGCGCCGTAGGCGACCCGGCTCAGGATGTCACGCCCGAACTCGTCCGTCCCGAATGGGTGCACCGCGGTCGGCCCGGTGAGCACGACGGCGGGGTTCATCTCCACCGGGTCGTACCGCGCCGCGACGCGGGGCGCAAGGGCGACGAGGGCAACGAACGCCAGGAACGCGAATGCGGCAGCGCTTGGCACGGCGGCGCGGCGGCGCGCATGCCGGAACATCGTGCGCCACGGCGCCCGCCCGGGTGTCTCCGGCATCGACCCGTCGCGCACGGCCGCAGTCACCCGTACCGGATGCGCGGATCGAGCCATGCGTACATCAAGTCCGTGGAGAGGTTCATGAGCGTATAGATCACGGCGATCACCAGCACGACACCCTGAACGACGGGAAAGTCCTTCTGGAGGATTCCCTCCACCACGAGCCGCCCCAAGCCGTCCCGCGCGAACACGGTCTCCGTCACAATCGCGCCGCTCAGCAGCGCGCCGAACTGGATCGTGCCGAGCGTCACCGTGGGCAACAGCGCGTTCCGCAGCGCGTGGTGAAGCACCACGGCGCGCTCGCGGACTCCCTTCGCGCGGGCGACCCCGACGTACTCCCGGCGCATCACCTCCAGCATCGAGCTTCGCAACACCCGGGCGAGCGCGCCGGCCGGATACCATCCGAGCGTCAGCGCGGGCAGGACGAGCGCGCGCAGGCTCCCCTGCCCGCTCGTCGGAAACCATCCCAGCTGAACCGCGAACAGCACAATGAATAGGATCCCGGTCCAGAACGACGGCAGCGAAATCCCCACCACCGCGAACGCCGTCGCCGCCGTGTCCACCCACCGGCCGCGGTAGACCGACGCGAGGATACCCGCGGGCACGCCGACGAGCACGGCGAACGCCATTGCCGCCACGGCGAGCGACAGCGTCGACGGCAGCGCGAAACGCAGTGTGTCGGAGATCGGACGGCCCGAACGGAGCGACCGCCCGAGGTCTCCTCGGGCAAATCGCACGGCGTCGCCAGCCAGTTGCGCCGGCAGCGGGCGATCGAGCCCTAGGCTCTTCCGGATCTGCTGGAGCTGGGCGGCGGAGACCGGTGCGTCCCCCACCATCAGCTGGGCCGGGTCGCCGGGGACGAGATGGATCAAGAGCGACACCAGCACCAGGACGCCTGCCACCACAAGCGCGCTGTGGGCGATCCGGTGGACGACGTATGTCACGCGATGGCCATCGCCCGGCCCTCAGCCCGCCGCAAGGGTCACGGCTGCAGCCATGTGTCGTACAGCCACGGGAAGAACCCCGTCGCGTCGAACCGCAGGTCCTCCACCTTGACCGACTCGAGCGACACGTTGTCCCGCGTCGTGATCGGCAACATGTACGCCTTGTCCATCGCGTACTGTTCCGCCTGCGCGTAGATCTGCTTGCGCCGCGCGGGATCGACTTCCGTCGCGCCGGCGTCGAAGAGCTTGTCGAGCGCGGGATCCTTCACGAAGGAGAAGTTGAATCCGCCGCTGCCGACGTTCCGCGAGTGTAGCCACGCGGACAGGATGTCGGGATCGGTCCGGGCGCCCGGCAGCGGCGACATGTTGGACTCGCCCTTCCGCTGGTTCTCGTTCACGGTGAGCGCATCGTAGATGCCGACGTGCACGTCTATCCCGATGCTCCGGAGCTCCGCTTGCACCAGCTCGGGGATGCCGTGCTCCCACGCGTTGAACACCACGACGAGCCGCTGGTCGCCCTTGCGCCGGGTGCCGTCCGGGCCGGTCTTCCAGCCGGCGGCATCGAGCAGCGCTCTGGCCTTCGCGGGATCGTACCGATAGATCTCCGACTGCTTATCGTAGCCCCATGTCACGGGGCTCAGCAGCGTGTACGCGGGCCGGTACGCGCCATAGGTCTGGAACGGCCCGTAGGCGACGCGGGCGATCAGGTCGCGGTTGATCCCGTACTCCATCGCCTGGCGGACGGCGAGGTCGTCCGTCGGCGCCTTCGTAACGTTGATCGCCCACGAGTACGGGGCGCCGGGAGCGAGCCCGACGATTGGTCGGAACTTCGGGTCGTGCGCGAGGCGCTGGAAGTCCTGCGGCGACACCGCGGTCGTGACCTGCACTTCCCCGGCCTGCAGCGCGCCGACGCGCGTTGACGGCTCCGGGATGATGCGGAACACCACCCGATCGAGCAGCGCGGGACCCTGGCGCCCGAACAACGGCGAGGCCCACGCGTAGCCGGGAGTGCGCTCCAGGACCACCCGATCGTTGGGGACCCACTCGACAAACCGAAATGGGCCGCTCCCGACGGGGTGCTGTCCGAAGTTCTGGTCGCCAACCTTGGCCACGCCCGCCGGCGAGACCATGCGGTAGAAGAGGCTGGCGGCGTCCAGGAACGGCGCCCACGGCGACTTGAGGTGAATCCGCACCGTCAGGCGGTCCACGACCTCGGTAGACTCGTAGAATCCGACAGCGCAACCGCCGCACCGCGTCCCGAGCGCGGGGTTGTGCGTCCGATCCAAGTTGAACTTGACCGCGGCGGCGTCGAACGGGGTCCCGTCCTGGAACATCACGCCCGGCCTCAGATGGAACGTGTAGACCTTGCCGTCGGCGGACACGGTCCAGGACGTCGCGAGCCAGGGCTTGATCGACGCATCCTTCGGATCGCGGACGACGAGCGGGTCGAAGATCTGGAAGAAGACGATCTGCGCCGGGCGGAGCCCTGAGAGGTTCGGGTCGAGCCGGTCGGGACTGCCGTCGAGAGAATAGACGAGCGTGCCTCCGCGCTGCGGGCCGGCAGCGCTCAGCGCCAACTGCGGAAGGCCCAGCACCGCCACCAGCATCAGGACGATCCATGCGCGCCACATCGTGGCACCTCCTCGGTTGGTCGAGGCTGATCGAGCATTCGGGCTCGTGCACCGCGCCCCTGCGCCGCCCGGGCGAGCCGAGGCCCGGCGGCCCGATGCCAGTAGACCGCGACCGAGCCTACCCGCCCACGCGCAACGGGGCCGTCAGTCTGCGAATCGCCGCGATGACGGACAGCGCGGTCAGAATGCCGCTCCGAGGGTTCGCGGAGGGACGGTTCTCGATGTGCACCGTGAACCGGCCGAACTCGCCCGTGACCTCGACATCGTGGACGTTCCGGTCGAGGCCGGGATCGGCGATGATGCGCAGGCGGGTCCGGTCGGGTCCAATGCCCGCGAGGCTCACCGCCGCGGAGACATTGACGTTGGCGGGAAATCCTTGCCACGCCTCCCGGGCGCTGCCCTCGAACACCACCCGCGGAGCGCTCAGGTTCGTCAGATCGATGCCGTGCGCCGCGAGATACGGCGCGCCCGCGAGCCCCCGAGGGGGCTTGCGGCTGGTCATCGTCACCGACTCGACGGTGCCGACCGCCGCCGCGGCGATCGCATCCAGCCCGCCGATCGCACCGGACGCCACGTGGATCACGCCGCCGTGACGCCGCGCCAGTTCGACGTACGCGTCCTGTGCGTCGAGCAGCGCGCCCACCGTGAGCACGAGCAGCGCCTTGCCGGCGGTGAGGGTGGCGCGGGCGATCTCCGGGAACGCCGCGGCCGGCGCCGCCTCGACGACCAGATCCGAGCGCGATACTGCCTCCTCCAGCGTGACGACCGGCGGCGGCCGGCGCAGCAGCCGTTCGGCGTGTCTCCGGGCCACGTCGAGGTCCCGGCTCGTGATCGCCGCTAGCGCCGCGCCCTGCACGCCCCGGTCCAAGGCGGCCGCGATCTGCCGGCCGACCGCTCCGAAGCCCACGATGCCGACCCGCATCACGTGGTCCACCGCGTTCCTCCCCTACCCGTGCCTCCACCCATCCGGCGCGCCCGGCAGCCGGTTTCTCGATCGTTCACCATGCCTCCTGGACGACTTCGCCGGCCCGCACGGTGCACGCGGGTTCCAGATCGATGTTCCCCTGCTCGGTGACGCCCTGGCTGTCGGCGTACGTGATCGGCCCTTCCGTCACGCGGAACACGGTTACGTCCGCGCACGCACCCGGGCGCAGCGTGCCGAACTCGTCCGCACGGCCGAGGAGGGTCGCCGGCCCGACGGTCACCAGGCGCACGACGTCCGGAAGCGCAAGACCCAGGTGCAGAAACTTCGCCATCGTGCGACCGAGCGTGTACACCGGGCCCTTGACGCTCAAGCCGTGCAGGTCGGTCGAGATCGAGTGAATCGGAAACCCCGCGGCGAGCGCCTGTCGGGCGGCGGTGAAGCAAAAGCTGCCCGACCCGTGGCCGACGTCGAACCGCACCCCGCGGCTCGCCGCGGCCCACGCCTCGGGGAGCGGGAACCCGCGCCGGCTCATCAGGCCGCCCGGGAACCCCTTCAGGCAGTGCGTCACGACGTCGCCCGGGCCGAGCAGGTTCAGGACGTCCTGGATCACGGGCGGCGCCACCCCGATGTGGACCATCAACCCCGTGCGGGCCTCGCGGGACGCCTGCACGGCGAGCTGCGCCGGGATGATGCCGAGATTGCCACAGTGC
>DASQGM010000087.1:0-4417 GCA_035632615.1 bacterium
TGTACGTCCTTCCGCTCCAACTGCTCGCGTACCACCTGTCCCGCGCGCGCGGGCACGATCCGGACCACCCCCGCGGGCTTCGCAAGATCACGCGGGCGCGCTAGCGCGGCACTCCGGTCGCGGACGAACGCGCGGCGCGCGGCTAGTAGAGGCCGCCGTTCACATCCACGATCGCGCCGTGCATGTGCCGCGCGCCGGATCCCGCAAGGAACGTCACCACCTCGGCAACGTCCTCCGGCGTGGCCAGGCTGCGGAGCGGCGTCCGCTGCGCCATCGCCGCACGTTCCTCCGCCGTCGTGTACGCGGTGACGAATCTGGTCTCGACCGGGCCCGGACAGACGCAGTTCACACGGATCCCGGTGCCGGCGAGCTCGATTGCCAAGTGGCGCGTGAGCCCCACCAGCCCATACTTGGAACAGGTGTAGTGCGCGCCGTTGACGAGGCTCGCTCGCCGGCCGGCGATCGAGGAGATCAGGACAATCGAGCCGCGTCGGCACGCCAGCATCGGCGGCAGCGCCGCCTGCACGCAGAACAGCGCGCCCCTGAGGTTGACCGCGAGCACGCGGTCCCAGTGCTCCTCGGTGATCTCGAGCACCGGCTCAGGAAATCCGACCGCCGCGTTCGACACCACGACGTCGATCCGCCCGAACTCGCGGAGCGCGTGCTCGACGAGCGCCTGCACCTGGTCGCGCTGCGAGACGTCCGCAACCGCGGCGAGGCAGGCCTGCCCAGCGGCGCGCACCGCATCGGCGGTGGCCGCCGGCACTTCCAGGTCGGCGGCGACGATGCGGGCGCCCTCTGCGGCGCACGCCAAGGCCACGGCCCGGCCGATGCCACGTGCCGCCCCGGTGATCAACACAACATGCCCTGCCAGCCGGCTCACGCCCGTCCCTCCCTCGCGGCCCCGTGGAGTTCGGGCCGCTGTCGCGTGTGGGCGGCTTCTCGCGATGCCGGCCCATCGTCGCGCGTGTCCGCCATCGTCCCACCAAGCTATCGGCCTCGGAAATGTTTCGGGATTTTGCACGTTTTCGTTCAGCGCGTTGTGGTCCGTGCAGACAGAAAGACCGAGATTCTAGGCTTTGCCGCCACGCAACCTAACACGGCACGTGTTGCGTACAAGCCCGTCTCCGTCGCCGCCGCGGCGCACGGTCGAATGGCGCGCCGCAAGCAGCCTGCGTCAGGCCGACCCGCTCCGCCGCCCCGCCTCTAGCGCGACGCACTCCTCCACCGCCGCGTCCCTCCGGACAAACGTCGCGCCCAGCGCGGCGAGCGCCTCGATCAGCCGTTCCAAGACGAGCATGCGGTGCCCGCGTCCCGTGACCTGTGGATGGAACGTGTACGTCAGCACGCCCCATTTCTCGGTCTGGACCATGTACCGGAAGTCGTCCACCCAATTATCGAGCACGTCGCCGCCCCGCCGGAGCCCCTGGAGGATCCCGTGCGCGGTGCGGGTGTACTCGAAGTGCGGGTAGTCGTCAAGCGACCAGCTCACCGGCATCTCGATGAGCTTCGTCGCCGCCCCCCAGCGGACCGGCCGGTCGGGCGCGATGTCATCCCCCTGGCGCGCCCGGTACGGCAGGCAGTCGTGCGCCATCATGCTGCTGTCGTACACGAACCCGTGTTTCAACAGAAATGACACGGTGTGCGGACTGAGATCCCACGCCGGCGACCGGTAGCCGCGGGCTCCGCCGCCGGTGATGCGCTTGATCGCCTCGTTCCCGCGAACCAGCACCGCCTCCTCGTCCTTGGCCGACAGCGTCGCCGGCGGCTCATGCAGATACCCGTGGTTGCCGATCTCGTGCCCCTCCGCGTGGACGCGCATGCACATCTCGGGGTAGGTCTCGATCGTGTGCCCCGGGATGAACCACGTGGACGCGATCCCGTGCCTGTTGAGCAGATCCAGAATGCGCCCCGCGCCGACGACGCCAAACTCACCTCGCGACATCGCCGTCGGCGTCACAGCGCCCCGCGCGATCCAATTGGACACGGCGTCGAAGTCAAATGTCAGGCACGCAAGGTGTCGCGGCATGGATTCCCCCTTTGGCCATCGAGTCGCAGAGAGCATCGTGCGCGGACCATCGACATACATTTATGCGCCGGCCCATGCCGGCCCTGTCGGGACCGGCGCCCCACTCGTGCAGGATTCTCGTCTCGCCCACCATATGGGATACTTTGAGGAGAGGTCCAAGGAGGGAGACCGATGACTGACACGATCCGGCTGGTAGACTACTACTACATCCAGGCCACCGACAAGCCGGGCGAGGGCGCCCGGCTGCTCCGCCATCTCAAGGACGCGGGCGTCAATCTCGCGGTCCTGCACGCCTTTCCGAGAGGGCGCCGGACGCAGGTCGATTTCGTGCCGACGAGCGGCGCGACCCTCAAGGCCGCGGCGAGATCGGCCAAATGGAAGATCGTTGGCCCGAAGAAGGCGTTCGTGATCGAAGGCGACGATCGGGTCGGAGCGCTCGCCGAATACTTCGCCATGCTGGGCGACGCCAGGATCAACGTCACCGCGGTGAGCGCCGTCACCGCCGGCGCCGGCCGCTTCGGGGCGATCCTCTGGGTGGATCCCCGCAACGTGAAGCGGACGGCCAAGCTTCTCGGCGCCGGCTAGCGCTCCGGCCTAACGAGCGGCACACGTCCGATCCCTGGGCGATCTAGGCTCGTCGCGAGGCGAGCGCAGGGGAAAGATTCGCCGACCCTTAACCTCGCCTTCATGGACGCGGGGTACCCAGCGTTCGCATAATGACGGCGTGCCCGAAGGCGCGCCGCCAGTGAAGCGCACAACAGGAACCCCGGCGCCGAACCACGAAGGCAACGTCCGTTCGATCGAGTTGCGAGCATGCCAGCCCTAATGCGTCGTTTGGTCGCCTGCCTCCTGGCCGCGGTTTCCCTGGCGGTCCTGGTCCCATTTCCCGCCGCGGCCCGTGGCGGCGTTCTGACGTTCGCCCTGTCCGGCGGCCCGGACACGTTGGATCCCCAGAAGACCTCGGCAACGCTCAGCTTCCAGGTGATGAAGAGCCTCTACGACACGCTGGTCGAGCCGGACGACCACGGCGTGCTGGTACCCGACCTCGCCCAGTCGTGGACGATGTCGCCCGACGGGAAGCAATGGATCTTCAAGCTCAAGCCGGGCGTCCGCTTCCACAACGGGAAGACGCTCGACGCGCAGGACGTCGTGGCCACCTTCACGCGCGTCCTGGATCCGGCGACGGCCTCGCCCAAACGGACCGACTACGGCGCGATCGACCGCGTCGAAGCCGTCGACCCGCTGACCGTGCGGTTCGTCCTCAAGCAGACGTTCGCGCCGTTTTTGGCCGCGCTCGGGCAGGGATGGGGCGCGATCCTCCCCAGGGACGCCGTCGCCTCCGGCAACGACTTCGGCAGCCGTCCGATCGGCACCGGGCCGTTCCGGATCGCGGAGTGGACGCGCGACAGTTTCCTCCGCCTCGTCCGCTTCGACGGCTACTTCATGAAGGGGGAACCGGCGCTCGACGGCGTGACCTTCCGATTCGTGTCCGAGGCTGCGGTGAAAACCGCGGGGCTCCTCAGCGGGGAGTTCGACGTGGTGGACGCGGTAGATCCGCTCGAGCTGCCGCGACTCCAGAAGGACGCGCGGGTCTCGCTCGTCCCGCGGCGCAACGCGACCGTGAATGTGGTCGCGATCAACAACGCCCGGAAGCCGTACACCGACATCCGCGTGCGGCAGGCGCTGTGGTACGCGATCGACCGCGGGGCGGTGCTGAGGACCGCCTACGGCTCAGGGTCGACCCCGGTGGCCGAGTTCATGGACGTCCTGAGCCCGTTCTACGTGGATCTCGGCGACCCGTACCCGTACAACCCGGCGAAAGCCAAGCAACTCCTGGCCGAGGCGGGCTTGGCGTCGGGTTTTTCGACCGACCTCGCGCTCCCCCAGCCCTACGCGGCGCACATCAAGGCCGGCGAGCTCGTTCAGGCGATGCTCGCGCAGGTCGGCATCCAGGCGAAGATCCGCGTGGTGGAATTCGGGTTCTGGCTGTCGCGGATCTACGGCGGCCCGCACGATTACGACCTGACGATCATCGGCCACACGGGCAAGCTCGACCCGGACGGCCGGCTGGCCGGGTTCGGAGAGCCGGGGACCAACTACGTGCAGTACGGCAACCCGCAGGTCGCCGCGTTGATCGACGCCGGACGGTTTACGCTGCGGGCCGACCTGCGGAAGCGTACCTACGCCGAGGCGCTGCGCCGCATGACCCAGGACGCGATGATGGTCTTCCTCGGCGAGCCCGATGACCACGTCATCACGCGGACCGGCGTCCGCAACGTCAAGGAGATGTACGCGATCGACACGTACGACCTCCGGGCCGCCACGAAGTAACGCGCGCGATGCGCGCCGCCCGGGCCCTCGCCGTCGTGCCCACCGTCGTGGTGACTG
>DASQGM010000088.1:0-1729 GCA_035632615.1 bacterium
CCCGGGGCGGCGGGCCGGAGCGCGCCGGGGCGACCGCTGTCATCGAACGCCTCCGGCGCCGCCCACGGCGTCGCGGAAGATCCGCATCTGTGCCGCCGTCAGGACCATGAGCACCAGGAACACCATCCACGCGAGCGCGGAGGCGTACCCCATCTCGAACGTCTGGAAGGCGTGCCGCCAGAGACTGTACACCAGCACGTCGGTCGCGCCGGCGGGGCCGCCGTCCGTCATCACGCTGACCTGCGTGAATACCTGCACCGCGTCGATCGTCGAGACGATCAAGACGAACAACGTCGCCGGCGCCAGCAGCGGCAGCGTCACCCACCGGAACGCCTGGGCCCGCGTGGCGCCGTCGACCGCCGCGGCCTCCTCGAGTTCGGGAGGGATGGCCTAAAGCCCCGCCAGGAACACCACCATGTCGTAGCCCAGCCCTTTCCAGCAGCTCATGATGACGAGGGCCAGCATGGCCGTGCGCGGGTCCGTGAGCCAGCCCAGCGGCGGCAGGCCGATCGCGCGCAGCAGCGCGTTCATCAACCCGACCTGCGGATGATAGATCCACGCCCAGACCACCGACATCGCCACGGTCGAGGTCACGACCGGCGTGAAGAATGCGGCCCGGAACATCGCACGCCCGGGGAGCGCGCGGTTCAGTAGCACGGCGACCGTGAGGCCCAGCAGCGCCGACAGCGGCACCGTGCCGGCCGTGTACGCAAGCGTGTTGCCCAACGCGCGGCGCATGTCGGGGGCCGCGAACAGCCTGCGATAGTTGTCGAAGCCGACGAACACAGGTGCCGGGCGGATGAAGTCCCAGGCGTGGAGGCTCAGGTAGAAGCTGTACGCGATCGGCACCACGACGAAGACGCCGACGATCGCCACCGCGGGAGCCACGTACGCGTAGGGCGCCAGTCGCTCCCAGTGCCACCCGCGCGACGACGCCGGCGCGCGCGTCCCTGCCCGGGTCTCGGGCCCCGCCCGCGACACGCTGGCAACCGTTTGGGACATCAACGCTGAACGTCCATCAAGGGTCTGCCGTGAAGGGTAGCAGAGGCAAATTAACGCGGGCGGAACGGCCGGTTAAGAGACGTCACAACTTCCGGGGCGGCGGATGCCTTGGTCCACTCATCGGGAGCGGCGCTCCACCGGCGGTCGCGACGCCGACTGATCTATGGGCACGCCCCGGAAGAACAGCCACAGCGCGATGTCATAGATGATCTTCAGTCCTCCGGCCAGCGCAAAGGGTAGACCCGCCGCGGCCGCGTGCACCATCATCCCGGAGATCGCGGGCGCGACACTCGCCGCGGCCGGCCGCACGGCGTTGGTCACGCCCGCCGCCGCGGCCCGCTCCTCCGGTGTCACCATGAGCATCGTGTAGGCCTGCCGCGTCGGAACGTCCATTTGCGACAGCGCATGCCGCGCCAGGAGCACCGCCGCCGCGAGCGGCCACGAGGGCATCAACGGGACCAACATCAGCAGCACGTTCGACGGCAGATGCGTGAAGATCATGGTGTTCAGCAGGCCGAACCGGCCCACGAGACGGGCCGCAACCATCCCGGACAGCGCGGAAAGCAGATTGGTGCCGAAGAACAACAGCCCAAGGCGCTCGAGGTCGACCCCGTAGCGCTCGTGGAACCACAGCGCGACGAGGCTCTGCAGGACGAACCCGCCGGCGAGCGCGTCCAGGCCGAACAGCGCGGAAAGCCGCAGGACCACGCCGCGGGACTGGTGCAAC